>CATIYX010000209.1 GCA_949739095.1 uncultured Clostridia bacterium
CAGTCAAGGAGTTTTTAAATATCTGTTCAAATCCTAAGAATTTGATAATGCCTTCATAAACGGACGGATGGAATCTCAAACCGCCTTTATAAGGACCGATTGCACTGTTAAACTGGATACGGAAACCGCGGTTCACCTGCACCTTACCATTGTCGTCAACCCACGGCACGCGGAATTTTAAAATACGTTCCGGCTCTACCAATCTATCCATCACACCGCTCGTTAAGTATTCCGGATATTTTTCTACAACTGGCTCCAGAGATTCTAATACTTCCTGTACTGCCTGATGAAATTCCGGTTCGCCCGGATTTCTTTTCACAACTTTGTCCATCAATTCAGCCAGGTCTTTGTTTTTTAAAGACATAGATTCATCCTCCTTTTAATTTATCTGTCATTATTATATCACAAGTAAAAACGCTTGCTTGCAAGGGTATTTTTACGCCGTGATTCTGGTATACAGACGTGCTGTAAGGCACGCAAGCGTCATAGACGCTAAACCTTGCATCGCAAGGTTTCTGTCATTATTATATCGCAAAAATTCACGTTTTGCAATATCAAATTGCAAAAAAATTCATTTATCATAAAAAACATGAGTTATTTCCATCTATTTTGCAATTTTTGTGTGTTCATGTTGCACCATTTCCCTCAATACAGCAACCTTCCTCAAACAGGAAAATTTATCATAGAGTAATTTCAGGTATCATTGCCATACTAAAATCAGAAAAAAACAGAAAGGAGTACATGAAATGGGAAAAAATTATCGAAAATCCAGATTGCTTGTGCCGGAAAGCTATGACGCAATGCAAAAGCTGAAAATGGAGGTTGCGGAAGAATTGGGTCGGATGCAATTTGTCAAAGAAAACAACGACCATTATAAAGGCGATTTAACTGCGCGGCAAAACGGTTCCGAGGGTGGCCCGATTGGCGGCGGAATGGTCAAAAAAATGATTGAACAATATCAAAAAGGGTTATTTTAACCTCTTTTCAGAACTTACCAAATTTACCACAATTCTTTTGTCTGAAGGATTATCTGTGTTGCTGTCACCTCATATGACAGCCATGCAGCATTTTTATAAAACGCAAAATTGCCCCCGCGAAACAATATGCGGGGGCAATTTTCATTTCATGCCAAACAACGTTTTCACGAAACCACGCAAAAACACAGGCATTTTGAATACAACAACCTTCATGTGATTTGCACCTCCTGCCATACTGGCAAATTTCCTGCTATCACCTGCAAAGCAGTCTGTATCCAGTCCAGATTAATACGGTACCCAATGCTGCCGCAAGCCACTGCGGGGGCAGATACATCGTAAGAACCACACCGATACCGACTGCAATAACAATAGCACCGCACGTATATTTCTTGCCAAACATACGTCATCCACACCTTTATGTAAAATCCATTTCTACTATTATCATATTACCTTACTAAGAAAAGTGTGACAATTCGGTCTGTTATTTTATTCCGGCGGGAATGAACTCATATGGAGGTTTGATTTCCGTCAGTCGCAGCATAGAAGGCTCACTTCCTATACCATACAACAAAATCTTTCCATACAGCTTGCCGGTGGTTTACCTTTTTTGCTTATCCTGCAAATCCACCATCTGCCAGCAAAACCTGCCCCGTGATGAAATCAGACCGCGTGGAAGCAAAAAATAAAATTGCCTGTGCCACATCCTCTGGCGTTCCCAATCGCCCCAGCGGCGTATCTGCCGCTAATTCCGTTTTTGTTTTTTCATCCAGATGCGAAATCATATCCGTCTCAATCACACCGGGCGCAACACAGTTCACGAAAATTCCAGACGGCGCAACCTCTTTGGCAAGCGCCTTTGTCATGCCAATGATTGCCGCTTTTGCCGCAGAATAGTGTACTTCACAGGAGGCGCCGACAGTTCCCCAAATAGAGGAGACATTCACAATTTTTCCGTATCCACGAGCAATCATACCCGGCAGCACAGCACGCGAACACAAAAAATTGCCGCGCACATGAACATCAAACATCTCATCCCACTCCTGTGCCGTAATATCCGTAAACAATTTTTGCGCTGCAATACCCGCGTTGTTCACTAGCACATCAATTTTTCCGAAATATGCTTCTCCCGCTTTCACCATTTCCACGATTTCCACTTCGCTGCACAAATCTGCTCCTACTGCCATTGCCGCATATCCCTGCATTTTTAGTGACTGCACCACTTTTTCCGCTGTTGTTTTATTTTCATTGTAGTGCACCACCACATTAAATCCATTTTGCGCCAAAAGCTCTGCCGTTGCCCGACCAATCCCCCGGGATGCGCCTGTCACCAGCGCTGTCCTGTTCAATTCCATACCGCTTCCCTCCTATACTATATTTTAGTCAAATTTTATACCCTCTCTCCTTAAGAGTATGCACCTTCCGCAAAAGTCGAGTGCCTAAAGTGACTTGTCTACCCCCACCTGTACTCTTATAGAAAAGATATTATCTAATATGAAATCTACATCGTAATTCACGTATAAAATCACCGCCAAGCGCTATTACACACAAAACAATTAGTATCAACGCAAACATTCCCATAATAATAGATACTATTCTATTTGCTCCTCTATAAATACACACACCTATTATTGTTCTGATGATAACAATTACAATTAGCAATAGCATTGGAAACATATTATGCTTTTGTTTTTCCAAATCAGTAAAAAGTAAAATACCTGAAATAGAAAGTCCGCAACATAAAATCACAGATACCGTGATAATTGACCAACCTGGAGATAATAAACTATCAATGAGCGTTAACAATACACACAGACACCCGACAAATTTTATAAACTGACTCATACGGTTATATTCCACCAAATCAGTCGATAATGCCATCGTATATACCATATATAAAGACATTAAAACAACTATACTCCAAGCTTTTCCCCCTGCCGCAATATTGACACTAGGGCAAATAATGGCTGCCAACAAAATCAATAATCTTATAATATTCAAAACTTTTTTATGTCTCTTTATGTGTTTTTCTATGTGCGGATATGTTATTCTAATCTTCATATATTTCACTTCCCTCCACTGTCACCATTATCCCATCAGAACAAAGCAATTCATACATTTTTTCTTCAAAAGTAGGATCTAATGTCGCTTTTGTGATTGAAAATGTCGCTGTATTATGAAAAGTAACCACTGTGCATCGTGCACGATGCGTGATTGCTGTACCGATTACCGCATCCATACTTTCGATATATTCAGCAGCAGATGGCGGCATTTTTATAACACCCAAATTAGAAAGAATACTTGTGAATACTGTATCTCCCAAAAATCCATACCCCACTCTCGCTGCCGGCTGTTTTACCGTAAGAGGAACATATTTCACCATATCCACCATTTTTACGGTAGAAGCGAGTATTTCACTCATAGCTTCTTTAGAAGTTTTTTTATCTAGTTGGTCGTTAATTTCTTTTATAATAGATTTAACATCATTGGTCATTTCTATCGGTATACATATTCCGCAATGCAGGACAAAATTACGAATCGTTTTTGATGGATAAAATTTACGCAAATTGACAGGCAGTTGAATATTCATATCTCCTTCCATCTCATCAGTTGCAGCTTTCCCTGCAATGAACATCAGCGCTAACAAGTACCCTGTAACCGTTGTCTGATATTTTTCTGAAACTGCTTTCAACTCATCTGCCTTCATTTTCAGATGAACAATACGGCACGGCTTCATTTTTGCAAGTTTTCCGCCCATCTGTATTGCCGGTTTGAGGACAACATTAGAACCAGAATCTCTTTGAGGTACTTTGGCAAATGCATTTTCAAATTCTTCGTTTGCTGGAATTGCGTTGATGTCCCACATCGTTTCATCTAACGCAATATCCTTTCCAGTCAACCTTAAATACTCCACTACAAGTGATTTTAAAAAAGTAGCAGCCCCCATTCCATCACTCAACACATGAAAAAATTCTACACTGATACGGTTCGCGTAATAAATCACACGAAATGGCTGCGAACCACTCCGCGAAACCTTTATCGGCTGGCATGGGATATCTGTTTCAGGCTCTATACAAAAACGGCGTTTTGTCATATCAAGATAATGCCAAAAAAATCCTTTTTTCAAAGTAGTGGCAAAACTTGGAAAACGTTTAATTGTAAAATTCAAAGCCATTTGTAAAAGCTCTGGAACAATCTCCTCTTTGATATATGCTGATAGACGAAATACGGACATTCTTCCTTGTTCCATAGATAGAGGATAAATTTTAGCGGCATCGTCCAAAGCAAACCACATACCTGTTGACCTTGCATAGAATCCTCCAAGATTTTTTATATCCAGCAATTCTAATGCTTTCTCCTGTGGTATTCCAATCGTTTCATAATATAAAAGCGCTTTTTCAAAATCCTCTCGCAGCTTATCCTTTTCTGCTCTATTCAGCAAACAATGTGTATCAAAGTCTGCAAAAAAATTTTTTAGTCTATTTATATCTGGTTGTTGCTTCCTGTATCTGTCAAATACTTTTTTCATTTTCTCTCCTTCTGATAGTTTATTAAACAACATCACACCTCAGCAGTCCTCATTACTCGTGGAAGTTATTTTACTTTCTTCATATTATATACTAACCACAACACCAATGCAAATACTTGTCAATACCACATATTAAAACAGCTGCCGCATTTCTACGGCAG
>CATIYX010000210.1 GCA_949739095.1 uncultured Clostridia bacterium
CCTGCTTCAATACATTTTAGTGCACCTTCATAACTGCCGTGATCCAGGTGCAATGCAACCGGCACTGTGATATTCAGTTCCTCCAGCATTCCATTTACCATGCCAACAACAGTCTTATAACCTGCCATATATTTACCGGCGCCCTCCGATACTCCTAAAATGACTGGCGAATTCAGTTCCTGCGCCGTCATAAGAATGGCTTTCGTCCATTCCAGATTATTAATGTTGAACTGTCCTACTGCATAATGCCCTTGTTTTGCTTTGGTTAACATATCTTTTGCAGATACTAACATAACCCATCCTCCATTTCATATTGTTTTCTATCATGTAGATATTTATATTTCAGGCAACACTGCATATAGAAATGTTTTGCTGCCTTAACATACATGTTCATCATACGATATTATTTTTTTACCAGAACAATTGATTTACGGTTTTGAAGTCGCACCAAGTCCTCATCCGTTTCCATTTTAATGATTTCAAATGCGCCACACGTACTGCATCGAATGGTAATTCTCGTTCCTTCCAGCCCCACTTGCAACTTATTTTTCCCGCATAAACAAAACAGATTTCCACCGGATGCAATTTCCTGTAAAATATCCAGTGCCTGACGTATCCTGTCATCGCATTCGTCCAAAATTTCATCTGTCATTTCATAACGCTTCAGAATTTCATCGTTCAGCAGCATTAGCGATTCTTCCACTTCTGAGTTTTCTCCGAAATAGCAAATATCATACCCACTGAGCGTACATCCAAGCGAAAATAGCGGTCGATTCCAAAACAGCTTCTGAGGAATGCGGAATACATGCGCTTCCTGACATACATAACAGGGCACTTCAACGATATAACCGCCGTTTTTATCTTTTGAAATTGTCCCAAGTCTCGTTTTACAAATGGGACAAGACGATTCCAGGGGCTGGTATGAGGTAACGTCAAACAACCCCATATCCTCCACCACATCACCCGTGCAATGTGGACATTTATATCCCCATGTTTTTTTATGTTCTATAATCATTTGCAGCTTTTGCACCTGCCTTGTCGTTTCGTTCAGGAATACTACTTTTTATTTGCAGTTTAGACATTCTCTTTTTTCTTTGCACCCAATTTTGATTCTGTTCCTTTGATAAGCCGTTTGATGTTTTCCTTATGTCGAAATATTGCTAGCAAGCCCAACGCTGCTGCAAAAATCAAATACGGAATATTGTCATGGTGCCAGATGGCAACTGCCACAGGAAATGCTACCGCAGCAGCAATAGAGCCAACAGAAACATACCGCGTTATTACCATCACCAAAAGTGCAAACACCAATACACAAATTCCAATCAACGGATCAATCATCAATATAACAGCAGCAGATGTCGCAATACCTTTGCCGCCTTTCAATCCAAAATAAAGCGGATAATTATGTCCCAACACTACCAATAATGCTGCTGTGAGCACCGCGATTGTTCCATCTGTATGCATAAAAAACGCAATCAAATGCGCTATCAGTACTGCTATAACACCTTTTAAAACATCTCCTGCAAACACGAAGGCCGCCGCTTTTTTACCAATGGTTCTAAGCGTGTTTGTAGCACCTGCATTCCCACTGCCATGCTGGCGAATGTCCTTCACACCAAATAGTCGTCCCACTAAAATAGAACTATTGATACTTCCTAGCAGATATGCAATAACACCGACGATTGCCGCTGCAATATAAGTCATAAATCTTTACTTCCTTCCAACTGTTAATAGGTACATAGCTTTTTTTCCAATGCTCGAAAAATGATTGTTAAAACGAAGGTCATTGCCAGATAAAAAACGGCTGCCACCGCAAATGGCATTGGATTCGACAATGTATTGACCATCTTCTTTGTCGTCAGCATTAAATCTGCCAGACTAACAATACTCACCAGAGCTGTGTCCTTCACCAATGTAATGGTTTCGTTACTGACCGGCGGTAATACAATACGTACCATTTGCGGAATAATAATTCTGCCCATGGTTTGACGTTTGGTAAATCCCAGTGCTTTTGCGCCTTCATATTGTCCACGGTCAATTGCGCCGATACCGGACCGAAAAATTTCGGCAAAATATGCCGCATAATTAAGCACAAACGCCACTGCCGCCGACAAAAAATTATTTAGCTGAATCCCAATAGTCGGTAAAACAAAATAGATAAAAAAGATTTGCAGTAAAAGCGGCGTGCCACGAATGACCCAAATATAAAATGCAGATATCATTTGTAACAGCTTCACCTTTGATACCCGAATCAAAGCAATCAGAAATCCTAGCGGTATAGAAAACACCAGCGTGACCGCAAACAGGTTCAACGTGACCGGAAGCCCCTTTAACAGCGCCGGTAAAATTTTCACAAATACATCAAAAAAATTCACAGCCCGTTTCTCCTAATCATTTTTCTTAAAATCATAAGCACAGAGGAAGGATACTACCTTGCAGCAGTATCCCTCCGCATCCATTATTCCGCTTTTTGATTTTCTTCCTGTTTTGAAATATTATAACGAACCACAGTTTCATCCGCAACAACAGCGTCAATTCGCCCGATTTTCAAATCCATGAGCGCATTGAGCATAGTTTCATATTCCTGAATATTGCCTTCTCCGATAGAAGCAAATACTGCATCTTTTTGCATACTTTCCAGCGCGCTGCTACCCGCCTGTACGCCAATCTTTTTCCCAGCAAGGTCTGCTTTGGATTTGATATCGCTTCCTTCAATCACAGCAATTGCCTGTGTATTATCTAAATAGGAAGCCGAAAACAGCATCATTTCCTGACGCTCCGGCGTTACGGTCAAACCGTTCCAAATAATGTCAATTTTCTTTGTATTCAAAGCGGCTTCTTTGGTATTCCAATCAATCGGCATAAGTTCCAATTCTACGTCTAACCGTTTTGCTACTTCTTTTGCCAAATCAATATCAACGCCAATAATTTCATTGGTGTTTTCATCGCGGAATCCCATCGGCGGAACAGCATCGTCCAGTCCCATCACAATTTTTCCTTGAGACTTGATATACTCCCAAGAATCATCGGTTGCAGTCTCTTCCGCTTTTTCAATTGTTTTTTTGAAATCTTGCTGGAACCATTTCTGCATAATTGTATTGATGGTTCCATCCTCCTGCATTTCATGCAGCGCATTTTGCACTTCATTACGGAATGCAATATCTTCTTTACGGAATCCGATTGCATATTCTTCTTCACCAAAATTGTCTGTCAATACTGCATATTTTTTGTCCTGCTGCACACCACAGCCTACCATACCAACCACCAATAATACTGCTGCCAGCAGCGCACCTATCCATTTCTTTAACATTTTTGTTTCCCCTTCCTTATTTTTAATATAATAATGAAATAACCTCATCTTCCCCATATCCTGCTTCCAGTAGCGGCTCCAAAAAATCCTTTGCAAATTCCGGTATATAATATTTTAAATATTCACAATCGCCTTCTATTTCATAAGCGCCAAGCGCTGCCGGAATTAAAAAAGTGTCGCCCTTTTCCAGCACTGTTTCGTTCTCTCCCCAGTGTAACACTGCATTACCGGAGGTACAAAACAAAATATGGAAACTTCGTCCATCCGTTTCTTCCAGTACCACCCCATCCAGTTCCACTTTCTCCGCGCCGAAATAGCGGCAGCAACATAATTTATAGCGGGTATAGTCCTCCCTTTCAATGGGGAGGCCTTCTACTTTTTCTTCTCCCACAGAAGATTCTAACTCACTCACCGCCATAATTTCCGTAATTTCACTTTCTCCAAAGGTATAAGTAACACTGGAGGATTGCTGAATTTCTGCCACTGTAACACCTTTTCCAACCGCATGCACAATCCCGCTGGGAATGAATAGAACATCCCCTTCTTCTACATCCACTCTGTTAATAATATCTTCCAATTCGCCACATTGTACCGCTTGTCCCAGTTCCGCTGCCGTAATGTCACGCGAGAATCCATAAGCAATTTGCGCATCTGATTTTGCAGTCAAAACATAGCACATTTCTGTTTTACCACTGCTATTTTGCGTGTTCTCCGCTGCATATACATCATCCGGATGTACTTGAAGTGGCGCCCATTCACCGGCATCCACCAGTTTAAAAGTGAGCGGAAACCCCTCATCTTCATGTAACGTACCACACAGGTCTTCACCCCATAAATCTACCATCTTCTCTAAAGAAACACCTGCGCAAACTCCATCCAGCACCAAAGAGGTTCCCTGAGGCTGAACAGAAACTTCCCAGCTTTCCGCGGTTTTTGTATATGGCGTATTTTTCTTATATTGATTACGAATCGCTTTCCCGCCCCATGCATATTCCTTAAAAACCGACTGCATTTTCAGCGGATATAAGTCTTCCATTCTCTTCCTCCATTCACAAACTGTGATATCTGGATGATTATTGTTCCATTTCAATATTATACTATACTTACCATTTTATTTCAAGTATTTTTTATGGATTTCAGCGAAGCGCTGCAATTAGCGCCATCCGACCGGTATCAGCGCCCAGTCCGCGGTGGGAAAAATAGCGCTGCGTATGGCAAACTGTACATTCCTTTGCAACGTTAATATGTTCTGGCAACACACCAGCAGACAACAATACACTGCGGTTACTTTCCCACAAATCTACAGTATACTTTTCCGGCTGCAATGCTGACTTTTCCACTTGGTTTTGCAGCCCGTTCCCACAAAATTCCTCCGCCACTTCGGCGCCCACTTCAAAATGACAAGGACCGATAGACGGTCCCACTGCCGCTAAAATTTCCTCCGGCACCGCACCATAGGTTTCCTGCATCACACGCACTGCATTTTTTGCAATACCTCCGACAGTACCGCGCCATCCCGCATGAACTGCTGCAAGACAATGGGTTCTTTCATGGTAAAGCAAAATCGGAACACAATCCGCATAAAAAACTGCCAGCGGTAATCCTGAAACATTTGTGACGAGCCCATCCACTCCCATGCGTTCCTCCGGTTTGCTGATTCCCCTTCCGGCATCCTCCATAGTGACTATCTGCACCTTCGCACTGTGCACCTGCTTCGCCATAATAACGTGTGCCGGATTCACC
>CATIYX010000211.1 GCA_949739095.1 uncultured Clostridia bacterium
CGCGTCATCGTTGTAGGTATAGTCCGTTTTCAGCGTCACAGTTTCATCGTTTTCGTCCAGCACACCATCACCGTTGGTATCGCTTTCCCACATTTGTTTTGCTATGACGTTACCATACTCATCATAGGTGAATTTCGTTTTGGATTTTATTTCGCCGTTGACTTTCACAACCGATGTATCAATAGATTTCTTGTCCTCTGTGAGCTTGTTTTCCTGCACAACCGTGGTGTTTGCATCCTGTTTATAGGTCGTTGTGAGTGGTAGGTTGTAGGTTGTGTCATAGGTACTGTTGACCTCAAACTTGTCTTCCACCGACTTTGTCTTGTTACCGTTTGTATCATAACTGTAACTGGCAGTATGGCGGGTACCGCATTGTCGTTTCTCCTGCTGTTTTGTAAGTCGTCCATCGTTACTTATCTCATAGGTATAGGTTTCCCATCCGCTCTTTGAAGAAATTGATTTTGTATTCAGCGGTGTCATCTCATTCACGCGTACATATTTATAAGTATCCGTTACACTATAATTATCTATGGCACGTGTTGCTCTTCCGGAATGTTCGATTCCTGCCGCAAGTCCAACTAGACCATCCGTCTTATTGTCATATGTGTAATTGATTTCATTTGACCGTTTGCTATCTGCTATATCTGCTCTATTTTTGAGCATATACTTTACTTTATGATTTATGTTTCCAAGGTACGCAAGTCGGCGTTCATAGGTATATTCTGTTTGTGCACCGGTGGGATATGTGATAGAAATAAGATTATACGCTTCCTCTGCTTCCGACTGATTTATTGTCGAATATCCCAGATACTCTTTTTTTCCGTTAATATATGACTCGGATACATTTTCAAATTCAAACACTTGCTCCCGAAGCTGTGATGCATAAACCGTTTCCATTCCCTCCGCATCGCGTACAGTCATAAAATAAATATTATCTACCGTAAGGAAGTCCTGCGGATCATAAATACTGTCATTTTCCATTTGAATATCGTATTCTATTGTCCGGCTGCTGCCGTCCGGCGCCGGATAGGTAATAGAGGATATCTTGTAAGCCCCGTTCATACTGACCTCGATAACCCGTCCGTAGGTATCGGTAATTTCAATACCGCCCGGTACATAGTTATAGGTAATACGATTGCCATATCTGTCTTCTATTGCCTGTATTTTAGAATGACCTATACCGGTCATATGGTCATCTTTAAAATACATTGTTCTTCCCTGCGCATCTGTGACGGTTCGATGATAGGTGAAGCCATCTTTCTCCACACCTTCAAAAGACACAAATTCTGCTTGTATTCCCTTTTTATCTCCATAAGCATTACTTACACTCATACCTTCCGCTTCATATACATCGCCAGTTCGAACATGCGAAGAACCTATTTTCATAATATTTCCATTCATATCTGTAAATAGACCTCTGCGTCTCTGTCTCACTTTATTGGTGTCTAGTTTTTCGTTTTCTAAATCGGTAAAATAAATATGTGGAATATTGTACATCCAACCGAGTCCAAGCTGGTATCCTGTTTCTGACGGCATTACTCCCTCCATATTGTATTCGCTTGCCATTTTCAACGTAACCGGTTTTACTGTTTTCACACGTGTAAAATATACAGTTCCCTTTTCATTATTGATGATGTTAGTATATCTATAGAATTTCTGCTTATCTATATCGTAATATGCCGATTTATCATAATCAAATTCCTCTCTAGCATAGAATCCATCCGCTGCATAATGCTGCATCTCATCTTCGGAACGAAACTGAACGCGTACTGTAAATCCCGCATCATTCTGATATAGATATCCTTTCCCAACACGACAAGTTCCTGCATTAGAATTGCTCTGCGGAGCCCAATATTGATAGGCATATTGTGAATTATAGCTACGCGAAAACACCAGGTCTGTTCCATTTTTGCCCGGCAGTGTTAAATCTACCTGATTTAAATTTAAGGAACCCGTATCTGTATCAACCGTTTCAGATGTACGCTGTTCCATTCCGGTCGGCGCACTGTATTGTATGCCAAAAAGATCCTTGTATACATTATAATCTGACAGCACCGATGATGTACTGACAGCATGAGTACATGGTGCAAACAAGCACAAAAATGCAAAGCTAAAGAAAATGGTCAGCATCCATTTTTTCATTTTGGCACCCCCTATTCTGCTAACTGCTGTACTAACGACAGTCCACTTTGCTGTGCTTCCACTGCCGCATTAATTAACTCTGTAGAATCATACCCTTGTTCTTGTAGTTCTTGAATCTCTTCTTCCGATACGCCATACGTCTGCAATTGCTGTGATACATACTCCCGTTCGGAAATGCGTTCCTCTTGCAATTCCTGCGTTTCTCCATACAGTCCCACTGTACGCAAATAGTCCAACTCCTCTGCAAGCACTTGTGTTTGAAATGCGACAGCTTCTTCCGAAAAACGCGGTTCTTCTCCCAAGCAAAGCTCTAACCATTCCTGCAAGCTTCTTCCGCCACGCCCGCGCAGCACTACCGCACGCAGTACATCATATCCTTTGACATTTTGGTAATCTTCCAAATTCTGTGCGCTTAGTTCCAGTTGTATCTGTATGCCTTGATATATCTGATTCACAATTGCAATCCATGAATCGCCTTTTTCCCGCTGCTGCAATATCTTCCGAATAGACAACACTTTTTTACGTGACAATTCATCTGCAACAGCAATATCTTCCGGCTGTATACCGCGTGCCACATAGTCTTCAATTTCCTCTTTTGTCAGCACATCCTCATTTTCCGTCAACAGATTATATACATCGTCTATCCAATACATTACGTCTTCATCCTCCGGCATCCATGCAGCAACAATTTCTCCTAACCGTTCCAGTGGTTCATTGGTTGTCATCCAAAACTGATAAGTCTCCAGCACCACGTCTAACTTGCTGCCCTGATACAACAGTTCCGCCATATATTGTATTTCTTCTTCTGTTGGCTGATAAATAGTTTTTACAACAGCATAGTTTTCTGCCTTTTCATACCGTTCATCACCACTGTAGGTTGAAGCGATATAGGTATAGATGGGGTCGTTCATCTCTCCCACTGCCGCGCTGCGCTGTGCTGTAAGCTGTACACCCGGCTGCTGCTTCTGCGGCTGGGACAGCGTTCCATAGGTTCCGGCTGCTGCCGCTGTGACGGCAGTTACTGCTATAACAATCCCAATGATGATACTCTTTTTCTGTCTTTTCATATGTATGTTCCCCCTTCTGTTATCCAAGTGTAATGACTGTAGCAATTGTACGTTTTGCGCGGAATTTAAGTATGGTTGCCACACCGCCCCAATAGGTATAGCTTCCCATATTCGGCGTGAGTTGGAACCTCAATGATCTGGGTATGATTTCTGTAATGTTCATATTGCTGCCCGCTACCGGTCCAATCACCAAATCCCGCTGGAGTGTCGGAGCATAAGCGTCAATTAACTCTAAATCATTTGCGTTATAA
>CATIYX010000212.1 GCA_949739095.1 uncultured Clostridia bacterium
AAATAGCCCTCTAAAAGGAATTCGCCCTTGCTATAGCGGACTGCAAGTACAGGGCACCGCTACCGCCCCAGCTAGTACGGCTTATTTCAACGCAGGAATTTCTCCAACTGCTCCTCATGAGAGTGTCACAAAACTCCTGCGCTCAAATCCACTTCCAATGTTTCCTTATTATACTATACTTTTTCCAAAAAATCAACCCTTTTTCTTCGATTATATTTGCCAATTCATTGTAAATCATCCTTTACGCGGCTAAATCATGTTTTCATGATATTTTTGCTACCTCGGTAAAATAGCATAAATTTCTACTTGCAATCCACTTTTATTCACTATCAGAAAATAACGATTTAAAGTTCTACTATTTTAGCATTTCGCAATCCCCACTGCAAAACTATTAGTTTTCTATATTACATCTTTTTGTACCCACATAAGATAAAAAATATTTCTTCATTTTCTCATATTTTATACATAAATTACTTGTATTTTCCCCACACATATAGTATACTAATAGTAGTTTATTTTTCCACCTGTTCCACCTCTGTACAAAATATCGAGAATTCATAACTTTTAGCGATTTATATATTTTTGTTACAGAAGAAATATCGCAACATTTCATTTTTCACGAATGTTGCGCCACCAAATCCCACAATCATGACAAAACTTCATTAAAAGAGGAAGGATGAATACCATGTTAGACAAATATATAAAATATTATCTGCAAATTGGTCGCAACGTCGCATACTACCGCCGTCTGAAAGGTTTAACCCAGGCAGAGCTGGCGCAAATGCTGCACTGTGAAATCAGTTTTGTCGGTCAAATTGAGGCACCCAACATTGCCAAAGCAATGTCACTAGACATGCTTTTTAAAATCTGCGAAATATTGGATGTTTTCCCTGCTGACTTACTGCGTTTACGTGGTTGGATGTCCACAGATCATGAACGCTAAGTACTTTGATGTCTATATACCCATTTCCCGCCACAACTTCTTTGGCATTTTAGGTTCTTCTTTCTAAAACAAGTGGAGTTCCTACACACAAAAAAAGAACCGGAAATATTTTCCGGTTCTTCCTACTTATATACTGCTAGCTTTACACTGCTTGTTAAAACATCGGTATAACTGTAAGACACTCTGCTTACTTCATCTTCACTGTACGAATTTTTATCAAAACGCACAACAAACAAACTGGGATAGATACTTTCAATGGTCCCTTTTCTGCTGATACAGCGGTTTCTGCCTTCTTTTGTTGTTACACGAACACAACTGCCTTTATAGCGTTCAATACCTTTTCGAATCGTATTAATATCAGCCACTCAGCAAACACTCCCTTGTCTTAAGATGCTCCTTATTATACCTGTCCCCTTCCCCAGTTATATACAATCTCGTAAAACACTAACTGCGGAGGGCATTCCTCGTATAATAACCGTCGTAACACTATTATACCACAATATATTGAGTCTGTCAAGTATTTCCTCACGCTACGTCCACAATATGTTGTCGAATCTGCACAATTAATGACGTTTTCCATCAACAGCAGCTATCTAGCCAATCCCCAGCAGTCTGGCAAAGCTCGCCACCAAAAAGCAAACAATGATGCCAGTTGCAGTCGGAATCAAAAATGCTGCCGCCGTCCATTTCAGGCTTCCCGTTTCTTTTCGGATAGTCATACAAGTTGTGCCGCATGGAAAATGCAATAAAGAAAACAGCATGGTACATAATGCTGTCACTGATGTCCAGCCGTGATCTGTCAAAATTGTTTTTAAACTTGTCAAACTTTCATATTCCATCATCTGGCCGCCTGCCAAATATGCCATTAAAATAATGGGAATCACAATTTCGTTGGCAGGAAATCCTAAAATAAATGCCATTAAAATAACGCCGTCCAGTCCTATCCAGCGGGCAAACGGGTCTAAAAAACCACTACATATCTGCAATAGTGAAACACCATCAATTTGGATGTTTGCCATACACCAAATAATAAGCCCCGCCGGAATAGAGACTACGACTGCACGCCCCAGTACGAACAAGGTACGGTCAAAAATGGAACGAACAATAATTTTTCCAACCTGTGGTCTGCGGTACGGTGGCAATTCCAACGTGAAAGAGGTCGGAACACCGCGCAGCAACGTCCGCGACAGTACTTTAGAGACAAATAAGGTAACCATCACACCAAACACAATAATAGCGCAAAGAAACAGCGCAGATGTCACACTTTGAAACGCGCCAAGCGATGACGCTGCAAAGAAAATTGTAATCAACGTAATCAGGGTTGGAAATCTGCCGTTGCACGGCACAAAGTTATTCGTCAAAATTGCAATCAGCCGTTCTCTGGGCGAGTCAATAATTCGACAGCCAATTACGCCTGCCGCATTACACCCAAAACCCATACACATTGTAAGCGCTTGTTTTCCGCAGGCATGAGATTTCTGGAAAAAATTATCCAAATTAAATGCTACGCGCGGCAAGTATCCCAAATCCTCCAGCAAGGTAAATAACGGAAAGAAAATTGCCATAGGCGGCAGCATAACGGCTACAACCCAGGAAAGCGTCCGGTAGATTCCCTGCACTAAAATACCATAGAGCCAATCCGGCGCGTGACACCACGCAAAGAAAACAGTCAGTTGTTCTTCCAGCCATCCAAACGCCGCCGACAGCGCAGCGGATGGATAGTTTGCTCCTGTGATGGTCAACCATAAAATTGCCCCGAGTAGCGCAATCATAATGGGAATACCATAGCGTTTCGACGTAATAACCTTATCAATCCGCCTACTGGTGGCATTATAGTCTCGTTTCTCATAAGAGGTGACGCGGTGTGCCAGCACCTCCGCCTGGTCTACCAGTGTTCCGACAATGATATCCCGCAGCTTTACTGCGTCAATTCCTTTTTGCTGCAAATCCTCCCTTGCCTGTTCCACTGTCTCCAGCAATGCTGATTGCTTTCCAATATCAATGGACAAATATTTTTCTATTTCATCTGACATCTGCTGGTTTTGATCCAACAATTTCAGCGCCAGCCATCTTGCCGGAAGCTGTTTACCTACCACTTCTTCCACCGCCGGCAAGCAAACTGCAATGGCCTCTTCCACCTCCGTCGGATAGGCGAGACGCAGCGGTATTCTCTCCTCTCGCTGCCGTACCTGCCGGAAGATGCATTCTTTCAATTCTTCCAGTCCTTTTCCGCTTCTTGCACTGGTTCCTATCACTGGAACTCCAAGCAAACGTGAGAGCCGTTCCAAATCAATTGATATTTTCTTTTTTTCCGCTTCATCCATCAAATTCACGCAAACAATCATCTGCTCTGTGATTTCCAGTGTTTGCAATACCAAATTCAAATTTCTTTCCAAGCAGGTGGCGTCCACC
Source organism: uncultured Clostridia bacterium (assembly GCA_949739095.1). Classification (GTDB taxonomy): domain Bacteria; phylum Bacillota; class Clostridia; order RUG12999; family RUG12999; genus JAAWTG01. The sequence goes on from CATIYX010000212.1 coordinate 3,356, forward strand.
ACAACCACCGTTACATCCGGATTGCCAAAACAAATGAAATTTCGTGCAATTTCTTCTTCTGCAGAACTTGCCATCAAAGAATAGGTCCCTGGCAGATCCACCATAATATGTACAGTATCGCAATAGGTATAATTCCCCCGCGCGCTTGCTACTGTTTTCCCTGGCCAGTTTCCTGTATGTTGGTTCAGACCTGTTAATTCATTAAACACCGTACTTTTCCCAACGTTGGGATTGCCGGCAAGCGCAATGACAATATCTTCGTCTGTCTTACGTATAGTATTCAAATCATCCTGAAGCAGCGCCGCTCCCATGGAATTTGCTGTAAGACCCATAAACTCCCTCCCACTTTATAGTCCTTGAACCATTTTGTATCCCTTTCATCTGATGGATAATCGTCATCTTTATGAAAAAAAGCGGGTAAAAATTGGTTTATTTTACCCGCTCTATACAAGCCTTTTCATCATTTTCTATTGTCTTTTCGGAAACGCTTCACCGGATTTGACGTTTCCAAAGCCGCGTCTAATCTATCGGCTCAACAATAATTTTGGATGCGTCTTCGTCTCTGATCGCGATAACTGCGCCACGTATGTAATACGCAGTCGGGTCACCGGACGGGCTTTTTCCGATGGTTTCCACAAGTGTGTTTGCAACCAGTCCTAAATCTAATATACGCCGCCGGATATTCCCCGATAAGTCCAATGCCGATATCTTTGCTTGTGATCCCGGTCTGAGACGGTTTAAAGGGATACACGAATTGCTCAAGTTGATTCGACCTCCGTTAATTTCTTTTATTTGCCCGAAGGATTTCTGCCTTCTGGTTTCTGTTGATTCTGTGCCTCACTATTAGTATATTATATAGAAAATGTTTTGTGCGTTTTCTTTTTCTTAATTTTCACCACATTTGTCACCCATTTTTCATGGAAAACATTGCTTGAAACCCTAAACCACTGCTGTCCGAACGATTTTCTGCTGGAACAGATAGGTAGAAACATCCCCGCTCACCGTATTTTCAAAAATTTGCTGTATATAACACTCTTTTGTCTCTTTAGGATAGGCACATCTCCCTGTTTGCTGCACGCAAAAAGCAGCAGTTCCCCGAAGGGCACCGCTGCTTTTTCGATATATTATATCAATAAGAAGATCAGTTTGTCATTTGTTATTGTACACCACTGTTGCTGCTGTCCAGCTGAAATTCTTTACCACTGTTGTTCACCAGTGCCATACCAGTAGATTTTCCGCCGTTGAGCAAGGTACAATTGCGGATGGTGAGGGAATCCGGATTCACTCTGCCGCCAATCACGATTCCGTTTTCACCGCTTGCACTGCGGTTATATACAATGTTGATACCTTTCACTGTAGCATTGTTTGCCGTAATATACACTGTCCCATTCAGGAAGACATTGCTATTGCCCTGAACCGTTACTTGTTGGTTCAAATAAATATCTTCTGTATATACACCGTTACCAATGGTGACAAATCCACCTGCCGCTACTTTTGCAATTGCCTCCTGAACGTTTCCAAAAACATTGTAGCCAACTTCATAGTTCTGTCCATTGATTTGAATTATCGTGCCACCCGCTTTTCCAATCGCGCGGGTATCCACCTGAACATCTGATGCCACTGCCGGTTTGGGCGTCGCTGTCGGCGTAGGTGTAGCCGTTACTGTCGCCGTTGCAGTTGGTGTCGGAGTAGAAGTTGGTGTAGGCGTCACCGTTGCAGTTGGTGCTACAGTTGTAGTTGCACTCGCTGTAGGTGTCGCGCTCGGCATAACCGATGCCGTCGCGGTCGCCGTGGGCGTTGGTGCCTCTGTCGCTGTTGGTGCTACTGTCGCCGTTGCAGTTGGCGTAGCAGTTGGGAGCGCTGTTGGCGTTATGGTTGGAACAGGAGTGGAAACTGGTGTTGGTGAAACGATAATAACTGGTGTTGGCGTTGGTGTTGGCGTAGAGATTGGCGGGGGCTGCGAACTCATCGCAGCGTCCACTGCCAACGCGACAATATAAGTTTTCGTCGTTGTTTCATCCTGCGCTGTCACGTTAATGTGATAGACCGGTGTTTCTCGCACCAATTCATTTGTCACCGTGACCGTTGCTCCTTCATTCGCGGGCTGTCCTGTAATCTGAATGCCGTTTGCATTGCTTACTGTCCATGTATAGTTCAGCACATTCGCGTCAAATGTCGGTGTCACTACGCCACTATTCACTTGAATTCCACTTAAATTCGCATTGTTGGAGGCCTTTCTCGTAATCGTCAATGTATATGACATTGTCGTTCCATCTTCCGCTTTCACAGAAATCGGAATCACGTTTTCTCCTACTGTCAATGCTTTATCTCCGGTACCAGTAATAACTGCTTTCAAATGGTTTGTAGCAGCGCCAACTGCTACAGTTTCCACTTCGTTTTCTACTGTTGCTGTATATTCTGTTACTTTCGGCGAGAATGTTTCATTTAAAGTAACGCCTTCCACTGTAATATTTTTCAGCGTTGCATCGTTGGATTTTACTGTTGATGCGCCGTCGTCACGATAACGTTCGTCGCGTTTCACAATCAGAATATCCATGATAATACCGTCTTCTGCTCTTGCAAAGATAAATTCTCCGCTGTCGCTCGCCGGTGAATTATCCGCGTCTCTGTCTGTATCAATGTCAGCAATATCCGCCATTGAAACTCTTGCATTGGAATAGTTGATACCATCATACAAGACGACATTGACACCTGCTTTTGCTGCAAAAGATTCTACTTCTGCATAGGTATCATCATAGGCAATATCAATTCTCCGACCGCTAATTTTACGAACCAGACCATACAAGAATGTGGTTCTTGTGGAATCATTTGTCGTAAGATACGTAATTGCACCGCCTGGTGTGTTACGATTAATCACCATATCCTGTTCAATCATGGTGGACGGACGGAACAGTACACTTGCATCCTTGATTCTACCGTTTGGCAATGTTGTATAGGTAATGACATCGCCTTTCTGAATACCGCTCACGCCGCTGATACCGGTTTCATTGTGAATGGTCACCTCAGATTTTTCATAGCGTACATCGCTAACTGCTTCACTATTCTGATATCCACTCAGTGCAACCACATCGCCATCATCACTGGCAACTGTTTTCACACCGCTGACAACCATCACAGGCTGTGCATAGTTGATATTGCCCACCAGATTGCTGCCGACAATTGCCAGCGCTTCTCTGGAATCTCTGTCGATAAACGCATTACCACTATAGGTCATGTCGTCAATCAATGCATCTGCTTTACCCAAAACAATATCATTTTCATCTGCATTGTAGCGGTTGTTCTGCGGCACATCAAAGATTAATGTGCTGCCTGTTGTATAAATTCCACCAAGACTTTCTGCTACTGCATTGTAGGAACTGTTAAATGCTTTGTATTGATAATCATCTCCTGTGACGTTGGTGTTCGTCAAGTCAAAGTTGATTCGTTTAATCTGGTTTTTGGAATCTACTGTGTAGGTTACCAGAGAATATACTTTTCTCACATTAGTCACCGGTTCTGTGCAGCTCCAGTCCGTCGGTTTATACTCGTTCCATACGCTGTCGTCCATAAGACTTGTCGCATTGATAGAGTTATCTGCACCGTTTACAATAACTTTATTAGCAAAGTTGTAGGTTACCCAGTTGCCGTCTGCTGTCAGCATTCTTGCTTCCAGAGAAGCCGATATGCCACCGCTTGTTCCGATTTTTGTGATAAAACCGAATTTGGTGTTGGACAGCATAATCTTCGTATCAGAACCAATAATGATGTTTCTGAAGTTCAGATAGAACATACCGTAGTTTCCAACTTTCAGGTCGCGTTCCGTGAAATTCTCCGGTTTATATTCAAACTTTTCATAATCCACTTCAATTTCATTATCATCCGGCGAATAAGAAGTAATTGAACCTTCCACAACGCTGTTGGGCGATACAATGACTTTACCGGACAACAGTTTACGGTCCTCTACGCGACCATAGTAGCTGAGTACATCGTCCTTACGGATGTCACTCAGTTCAATCTCTCGTCCGTTTTTCTCAATTGTGAAGCTTGCATCTGGCTCTGTGTTGTCCAAATACAGGCTGCCGCCATTGTTCTTTCCTAAAATACGGTAGTTTTTCAAATTGACGTCCTCTACAACGATATCCGTATAGTCATAGATAAAAACAACATCATATTCTGAATCATTATCGTTGTTCACCAGACGGATTACGCCATTAATCCCTTTATCCAGCTGGTTTTTAATATCATCAATCGTTGCACCGTTTTCTTTTGTCCCATTATAATAATAGGTAATCTGAGACTGGTCAAGGTATACGCTCTGCTCGCGCGAAGAAGAATAGCTCTTGTCATAATAATATAACCGTCCCCGTGTCGTTAGTTCATCCAGTTTTGCTGTGTTGATGTTAACATCTTCAATTTCCATGAAAGTGGTTTTGCCGTTCTTAGGATAAATGGCAATAATAACTGCTTCATCTTCGTCCATGCCGCGCACATAAACACTGCAATAGGATTCCAAATAATCCATTGCATTCGTTTTGCCAACATCCATTTTCTGATTGAAGTTTTGCACGTTATAATATACGCGGTTTCCGTTAATATACTCATACCGTCTATCTACGTCAAAAGTAATCTGGTTTTTCTCCGTGCGGTTTGTGGTTGAACCAGGCACCTGCACAACTGTACCTTCCATTTTTTCTACATCCAAATTGTCAAGCAACATCCGGTCTGTTTTTTCATATGTAATATACCCTGCGCCTTGGGTGAATGTCGTCTGCGCCATAATCGGTACTTCCAGCGCATTAAATGTCATTTGCGCCACCATAGAACGCGGTGCACGGCTACCATTTGTTCCCGTGACATTTTTCAAAATCCGCTCCTGAGAAGCAATGGTAATAAATCCTGTCGGATATCCTCCATCCCGCATCGCTGCCGGTGTATAGCCTAACGTTGCCACTACCATTTTCACTGCTTCTTCATATAATACCGGGTCCTCCGGACGGAAAGTTCCTTCCGGGTCTCCATTGATAATGCCCTGTTGTGTTGCCATGTTGATATATCCAGTTGCCCAATGTCCCTGCGGCACATCATAATATCTTGTGCTGCCACCAATACCAACTGCCGCATCGCCAAGTCCTAATGCACGGCAAATCACCGCGGCAAATTCTGCTCTTGTAATCGTATCGTTCGGTCGGAAGGTTCCTTCCGGGTCTCCTTTTAAAATCTCAAGAGCCGACAATACTTCAATAGCTTCTCCATAATTCGCATCGCCTGGAACATCTGTGAATGCAAATGCACTTTGCATAATACCAAAGCACATCATGAAGGACAATACGACCGCTACAATTCTTTTCATACCATTCATCCCTTTCTGTTTCAAATTACGCACGGATTTAAAAATAGATATCTCGTTTCCCGCTTCACATTTCATTAGACGCTCTCGTCTGCAAAAAAGTTCCCTTTTCTTTTCCATCATTCCTGTAATAGCCATGTGACCGCTTCTGCCGGCAGCAGATATTGCCGTGTCTCCAAGATAATGTCATGCTCTTACCATGCAGTAAAACATATAACTTATTCAGATTCCTACTTCTGTGATAAGCATTATGCTCTTGGGCGCGAGAATACTCCCACTTGATAAAGACGGCTATTCCCTCCGATTCCTCTGCTGCTTCTCGCTTTCTTGTCCTGCTTTCTGAACGAAACACGAAATGCACAGCCTATCAAAAGGAACTGTGCTTTTTCGTGCAGCCGACAGGAAAAAGGGGATCCTGCCAAGCTAAAATATATATTAAAAATTGGGGGAGCAAATTTAACCCTGCGGTGCTGCAGCTCTAGACTTATCCTCCTGAAGCGTTACCGCAATATCCATCTTTTTGTCGTCACGTTGAACTGTAAAAGTCAACACGTCGCCCACCTTAGAATTATTCTTTATTTCATTCAGTTCACGACTGGTTTCAATCTTCTTGCCATTGACTGCTGTAATTACATCGCCGCGCTGCATACCTGCTCTGTCAGCAGGTCCTAGTTCGCTTACCTGCGCTACATAAAGTCCAATCGGTAAATTGTTTCTGAACGCAATATCAGAAGTAACCTCCTGCACAGTAATACCAATCAGCGGACGACCTTTTACATAACCGCTTTCAATCAAATCATTAACAATTGTTTTTACTGTATCAACTGGAATGGCAAAACCAATTCCTTCCACCTTTTCATCGGAATATTTCATATTATTAATGCCAATCACTTCGCCATATCCGTTAATCAGTGCGCCGCCTGAATTTCCAGGATTGATTGCTGCATCCGTCTGAATCAGCGTCATTGTACTATTGGGGTCGCTGCTGTCTGTCTGAATCGTTCTGTTCAAACCACTGATAATACCCATGGTGACAGAACCGGATAATTCTGCACCCAATGGGTTCCCAATCGCAACTGCCAATTCTCCAACCTGGAGCTTTGCGCTTTCGCCTAGTTTTGCAACTGTTAAAGTCCCTTTGGGTTCAATCTTAATGACAGCTAAATCCGTCTGTGCATCTGTCCCAATCAACTTTGCCGAATATTCTTCTCCAGTGTTAAGCTGCACGGATAATTCCTTTGCACCTTCCACCACATGGTTATTGGTTACAATATATCCTTCCTGGCTGATAATAACGCCGGAACCACTGGATTGCTGTTCACTGACGCCGAAGAAGGATTGTACCTGCGCTGTATTGGTAATCCCGACAACCGCCGGTCCAACTTCTTTTGCAATGTCCACAACGCTCATCGCCTTCTGTTCTCCATTGGTGAGCTGTTCAAAGTGGAATGACGTATTGGGGTCTGTTGCTAAGTTATTCGCATTGCCTCCTTGCGCCGCATCTTGTCCACTTCCTAAATATTTATAGCCAACTGCACCGCCGCCAACTAATACTACCGCCGCCATGATGCCTGCAATCGAAGCAATCCATGTTTTTGCCCGTTTTTTCTTTTTGGGAATAACAGTCTCTGTATATATTGTGTGATTCGTCCCGCCGGAATTACCATCTTGTATTTGTCCGCGACTTTTTTCATAATCATCACTGTACCATTTATAATCATTAAAATCTGCCATATGAATCCCTCCATTTTCTTTTGATTCATCTTATGTATGTATCATACATCATATTCTTTGCGAAATTATGAACAATATGTAAATGTTCTACTAACAAACTAAATTTTTTTACGGACAACGCTATTCTTTAGCGAACTGCTACGGTGGTTGTTCTCTCAACTAACTCTATCTATGTTGATACAGTTCTCACAAATTGACCTTAACCACACGCTTTTTCATCGTATAGTGTAACAACAAAACCGTATTTTGGATTCAATTGCAAAAACAAAACCGGCACCGATTCAAAACGGTGCCGGTTAAACTTATTTATAACAATTGTCCGCTTAAAGTCTTTCTACTCACAGATAGTCCTCAGTCTCAATGACGACATATGTCTATCATTTCTAATCCGGCTGAATCTGTTGCAACATCTGCCGGAACACTATACCGATAATTTTAGCAGCTTCTGCCCGCGTTGCATATCCTTTCGGGTCAAATAAATTATTTTCCTTTCCAGATAGAATCTCCTCTTTTTGCATCCGGTAGACAGCGTCTTTTGCATAGGAGGCGATTTGGTCGTCATCCGAAAACCGGAACGCCTCTTCTTCACCGCCAATCAGGACATCAGCATTTGGGTCTTGGGGTTGATAAAGCCCCACATTTACCATAGCGCGTTCCACCATTGTCGCCATGTCCTCGCGGCTGATTTGTTGTCCGATTCCGAATTCCGTCTCGCTGATTCCTTTGGTAATTTCCGCATTGGTTGCGGACGCTACATATGGTTCATACCAACTGCCATTTTCCACATCTATAAATTCACTGTCTGCCTCCGGCAGCAAAAGTCCAAAAGCCTCTACCAACATTTTTGCAAATTCTTCCCGTGTTACATGGTTATCTGGTGCAAATGTTGTTTCGTCTACACCATTAATCACACCTTTGTCTGACAAAAGTGCAATAGATTCCTGCGCCCACTGTACGGTATCCAAATCCGTAAATGTGTTACTGCCGCTTTGTTCGACTGAAAAGTTGCCATATTCAGTATACATTGCATAGACGAGTTTTTCCTTTTCTAAATAACAGGACAGCGGAATTTTATAGGTAGCATCTCCCCGTGTGTGTGTCATAACGGTCTGGTCTGGTGCCTGCGTTTCATATGGAATCGCAATTTTAGCAATACGTCCTGTTTTAACACCCTCTAAAAGCGTTCCATCCAGAAAAGCGCTGACACGGATACTACCTTCTCCACCTGAAACCACAAATTTCAATTCTCCATCTACCAGACTCTTTGTGCGTAAAAATGATGGAATCAGCATTCCTACTGTCCCATAGGGGGTATTAAAATAGACATTTCTGATTTCTTTTTGATCCATGGTGCGGAAATAGACCGTGCGGATATTAACAATATATTGCGAGCTTTGTAGAATCTCATCCGGCATTTCCACCACAATATCTTTCGCCTTGCGCGCTTCTTCACTGTTCAACAAACTTTCCAGTTCTTGCGGCACTACCATATATTCGCAGCTATTTGTAATTTCATTATTGGCATTTGGTTTAATTGCCGCTTTGATAGAAATAGTTTCTTTGAGTGGCAGTGTTGCGACAGTGGGTTTTGCTACTAGTTCTGTTTTCATTTCCGGCGGTCCCGGTGTGGGCGTAGGTGACGGTCTCGGCGTTGTCGCCGGTGCCGCTGTTAC
>CATIYX010000213.1 GCA_949739095.1 uncultured Clostridia bacterium
AGCGAACAATGTGACGAGCAATCTGCAAAAAGCAGATTTAGGTAACGGCTTGAAAGTGGTTGGCTGGAAAACCAGCAACGCGGCAGTCGTTGCGGCGGATGGCACTGTGACACGCCCTGCAAAGGGAAGCGGAGATGTTCAGGTGACTTTAACGCCGATGATTGGAACAGAGGATATCACAGGCGAAGGAACAGACGGTTATATTTCTGTAGACGGTACGCCGATTACGGTTACGGTGAAAGAAGCTACGGGAGAAGCAACACCGACACCAACGCCGGCAACACCGACTCCAACAGAAACGGCAACACCGACGCCCACGCCAACATCGGATACGCCAACGCCAACGCCGGTACCAGGTGAAACAAAACTAGCATATTTTGTGAATGAACCCTTTGATACATTGCCAACGGATGCAGATGCGGCAACACGACCAGTTCCGGTCTCAAGTGACTGGGGAAACAAGGATTCATCTGTTCAAGTAAATAATGGCGCAGTGCAGCTGATTCGCGGCAGTAAGGCGGCGAACACATGTCAACTGGATGTGCCGCTTATGACAGGTACCGGAACAGCAAGTATGCCGCGTGGGGAAAACATGATTGAATTTGAGTGGAACCGCAACAGCAAATCAACCCAAATGGCGGTTTATATCAAAGGCAGCGCGGGACATGCGATGAAACTGAATTGTACCGATAATTCCATGGCAATTCAGAGCTCCCAGACCGGTAAACCAAGCGCTTCTGAATTTACCACCTTGACAACAGTGAATAACCTCAATCTGGGCAGCGGCTGGACAAAAGTTCGCTTAAAGATTAATTCGACGGGAACTGCTACCTATCTGGAACAGATTTGGATTAACGGCGAAGCGAAGTTATCGTCAAGAGCAGTGTTGTTCGATGTTGGGCAGGGCTTACAGCAAGTAATCTTTGCGCCAGGTAACGGTTCTGTAGGTGCAGGAGAAGTGATTGTCAGTTTGAACTACTTAAAAACATGGCAGAGTGCAGCGTCTCAAATTGCGGAATTGTCCAAAGGTGCCGTCACCTTTGATGACATCAAAGGAACGAATAAGGCGGCGGACGCTGTGACAAATAATCTGGATTTCAGCAAAACAGAGATTGGAAATTTCAAAGTGCAGGGCTGGAAATCCGGCAACGAGGACATTATTGCGGCAGACGGCAGCGTGACACGTCCGCTGCTCACACAGGATGACACACAAGTGGTACTGACGCCGATACTGGGCATGGCAGACTTGGAAAACGAAGGCGACGGAACTTGGGTCTATGGCGATGGCGCACCCATCACAGTCACTGTGAAAAAGATGGATGCAGCAGATGCAGTTGCGATAGTAAAAGCCGGTTTATCCTTTGACGATATTAAAGGAGTCAACACAGCGGCAGATAATGTGACAGATAATCTGGAATTCATTCAAGAGTTGGATGGCGTAAACATTCAGTGGAGTGTACAATCTATGACGCCTTCTACAACAACGGCAAAAGTGGATGGCGCAACTGGTATGGTGGTTCGTCCGCAGATGAATGAAAGCGATGTGACCGTCGTATTGCGTGCGGCGCTCACCTGTGGCAGTGTATCTGATACTAAGGATATCACTGTAACGCTGAAAAAGCTGGATGTTTCCACAGAGGAATATTTGCGGCAACTGGTTGACAGCTTGACCTTTGCAGAAATTGCGGGGGACAATAAAGCGGAGGAGAAAATAACAGCGGACTTGAACCTCATTCCATCCTTCAAGGGAGCACAGGTGATATGGCAGTCCAGTCAGCCACAGACAGTCGGTACAGATGGTACGGTGACACGTCCGGAATATCCGCAGTCATCTGTTGAAGTACAGCTCACGGCAACGCTACAAATGGAAGGCGCGCAGCCGGTTACTAAGGTGTTCCGTATTGTGGTTCTGTCAACTGATTCGGATAATTTGGCACTGGAAAAGTCTGTGAGAGTTAGCGTAGCAGCGGACGGAGATACCAAAGCAGCGAACCTGACAGATGGCGACAGAGATACAACCTTCCGTACTAAAGCGGGTGCGAAAACCTATACGGTGACAATTGATTTGGAAAGCGAAACACCGTTTAGTAACTTGGATGTTCATGAAGTCGCAAATAGTGATGGTGTTTGTGCCATTGAAGCATATACCGTTGACGTTTCAAGCGACGGAAAAACATGGAAAACTGTTGCGACAGGTAGCACCATCGGACCGGACGGCAAAATTGCTTTTGACCCGGTGTTGGCTCGCTATGTACGTTTGAATGTGACCAAAAAGAAATCAGGCGTAGCATCAGAGTTGGCAGAACTGGCAGTACGTTTGCAGCCGACAGAGGCGCAGCGTGTGAATGCAGATATTGAAAATCTGACGTTAGACCTGCCGGATACCATTACGGCAAACAGTATTACCCTACCGATAAAAGGCGTATTTGGTTCAGACATTACTTGGGCATTTACGCCGGAGGGAATAATAGATTCAAATGGAATGCCGGACGGCAATGGCAATATGGTATTTACAGTGACCCATCCGCAAAACGGACAGCGGGTAACATTTATTGCAACAGCAAAGAGAGGAAGCACGGCAGCGAAAAAGAACTTTAACCGTTCTGTTAGCGGCACCTCCACGAATAACGGAGGAGGCGCAGGAAACGGCGGCGGAGGCGGAAGTACTTCCGGCGGCAGTGGCGGCGGGAAAATGCCAAATGTGAATCTTGGAGACCTCAGCGGTGTAGGAACGCCAAGTGGTGTGAGCAAACCGTCACAAGAGGGATTCCGTGATATGGAACAGGATGCATGGGCAATTCCGTATGTCATGAAACTGTATACGCATGGCGTGGTACAGGGCGATGAGAACGGAAACTTCCAACCGGGTAAAAGTATAAGCCGTGAAGAATTTGTAAAAATGTTGGTACTAGCGTTGGACGTTCCGGAAAGCGAAGCGGATATCGCATTTGCCGATATGGAACAAGGCGCTTGGTACAGAGATTATATTCAGGCAGCAGTTGCAGCAGGTATCGTCAAAGGCGTATCGGAGCAGCGGTTTGGTGTAGGTGAAACCATCACTCGTGAAGATATGGCAACGATGATTTACCGTGCGGTGACTTACCTGAAGCAAAATATTGGAAATAGTGAACATGCAGCTACCATCACGGATGCGCAGGACATCAGCAGCTATGCGCAGGAAGCAGTAAGCGCACTGGTGCGCGGCGGCGTTATCAGCGGCAACGAGACAGGGGAATTCCTGCCGAAAAATCAGTCAACCAGAGCGGAAGCTGCAAAGATGCTGGCAATGTTGATGCAATAAGAATTGAGTGGAGTTTTGCGGGAGTGGAAGCTCCCGCAAAACCAAAACCGGAATACGCAATTGGGGAGGCTGCGAAGAAATGAATATGAAAAAAATACTCAGTATGATGCTCGCTTTTGTCATGTTACTGGCGTGCAGTATACCGGCGCTGGCAGAAACTGAACTGCCGGACAAAGTGTTGTTTGATTTAGAATCCCTTGGGATTGTACAAGGAAATGAAAATGGAGATATGGAGCTGGACGGTCCCCTCACACGGGCGGAGTTCGCCTCCATGATAGTGCGTCTAAAGCAGATGCAGGACTGGCCGGCGCAGTTGCCGGAGGGCATTACTGACGTTGGAAAAGATGATTGGTTCTATGGAGACGTATGCCGTATTCTGACCGCTGGCATGATGGTAGGCTATGGCGACGGTATATTTGGACCAAATGACCAGATGGATATGGAAATGGCAATGAAAGTATTGGTGGTAAGTCTCGGATATGATATTGCTGCACAAAAGCGCGGCGGATATCCGGACGGTTACCGTAATATAGCAGCGGAATTGGGACTGCTGCGGAGCAGCAATATCACACCTGGTACCTTTACACGGGCGGATATCCTACGTATGATTTACAACAGTCTGGATGTTTCGATTGCACAGCCTGGTTATAGTTATGATGCAATTATTCAGATTACGGAGGATACCTTCCGGCAGCGGATTTTGGAGAAAGACAGAGAGAGCCAATTGTTTAAAGGAAAGGGTATTATCACAGCCAATTCCAAACTATGGATTGGCAGTAAGCCAACCGGCAAGCTGGAAGCAGACGAAGTTTATATAGACAATGTCCGCTATAAAACTGAAATTGCGGACGCAGGAAGCTATCTCGGCATGGAAGTGGATTACTATGCACAGGAGGGCAGTGACGGTCTGTTACATTTGACAAGCGTGAAACCAACAAAGCGCAACGCGACGCTGACGCTGACGGAACAAGATTGGACGCAGCCGCAGAATGGGAAAATGACCTATTACAAAGATGGTAAACAGATTACACTGACAATTTCTCCGCAGGCGCTTCTGATAAAAAATATGCGACTGCAAAGCAGCTACACCAACCAAGATATGACGCTGGAGCGTGGTGCGGTGACGCTGATTGACAATGACGGCGACAGTGTTTATGATATTGTCGATATTGAAATGTTCCACAGCTACCGCGTAGACCGTGTGAACGGCGATATCATCTATCTGAAAACAGCGGGGAAAGCGCCGCAGCGCAATTTTATCAATTTTGATGACAACGATGATGTGGTCTACACAGTTTTAAATGCAGAGAACGAAGTTTGCAAACCGGAAGATATCGAGGCGGATGACATTGTCAGCATAGTGGAAAGTGAAGACGGGCAGGTTTGTACTGTTGTGATTGGACAGAAAAAGATAACGGGAGAAATCACCGAACTGGAAGAGGACCGCGTACTGGTAGGAGATGTCGGATATGATTTGGAACCGGGATTTGAAGAAACAGGTAAAGCGCTTAAAGTTGGAGATAATTTTGCATTTTATCTGAACTATCGCGGAGAAATTTGCACTGTTAATGAAGAAATGGGACTAGCGGGGGCAGAAAAATATGCCTATGTGGCAGAAGTAGGACGCAGAAGCGGTATGAGTCCTAATTTGGAAGCAAAACTTTTGCTGCCCGGCGATTTTGTGGAAACACAGGAAGAATCCGACGTTGAAGACGATACCAGTGTTATCTTGAAATTGAAAGGGCAAAACGCCAATGTTGTTATCTTAGAATTTGCAGATAAAGTGTCGGTAGATGGTAAGACAATGGGCGCAGCGGAACTGGAACAGCATTTTTCCAAAACGGACGAAAAAGGACGGCTGGTGAACAATGTGATTCGCTATCGTGCGAATGCAAACGGCGAAATTAAAACTGTCACCACGCCCACGATCGTAGGTACTTCCGGAAAACGTGTTTATAATGCAAAAGAAAAAGTGTTCGGTAAAAAAGCAATTTCCGCATTTGGTGCGGAAGAAACCACGAAAGTGCTGATGATTCCCGACTATGAAAAACAAAGTATAGAAAGTATCAAGGACGAGGACTATCTTGCGCCGGTGGAAATTAATGATGAACAGGAATATTATATCAACGGCTACGATATCAAAGAAGAAAATGAATGCGTTCGCGTGCTGGCAATTACGGCAACGCTCAAAGCAGATAGCCCCGGTGCTATCATTGACAGCAGTAAAATGGCTGTGGTAGAATCGGTATCTATGTGTGTGGATGAAGAAGGCGAATCGCGTTATAAAGTCTATTTCTGGTCGGGTGGCGTGAAGATGAATTATATGGTGGATGATATGGCATATGGACAGGCGAAAGCCCTCAGCAGTGGCGATATTTTCTACTATGCTGTTTCGCCGGCAACAGGTCAGATTAACAAAATCATCCGTATTGACAATGCGGTGAAACCGTCCGGCGGGATGGGTGAATTTGGTATTGGAACGGAATCCAATCCGGAGGGACTTGGCAAAACGGTTTGCGGCTATGTGTCAGGTATAGAATATCAGAAAATTGAAGACATTTTAAACCGCCGCGTGGACCGTATCACCATTAATTTTGGAAACGGTAGCGAAGCTATTGTGAAAGCAAACAGCCGTAACGCCCCACCGGTATACTTATATGATGCGCAGCTCAAGACAATAAAAGTGATTTCGTCTCAAGACATCATTCCGGCACAGACAAGTAGTGGAGACCAAATCATGGTGCATATCAAAAACAGCACGGTGCGAGGCATCGTTATTGTCCGCTGAGACGGATAAGGGAAACGGAGGTATGAAAAACATGAAAGGAAAACGAATTCTGACCGGACTGCTGCTGGCATCCCTGCTGGCAGCAGGTTTCCCAGCAGCAGCGGAAGAAACACCGGAAGCCATGCAACCGGAGTTTACCCAGCAGGAGGAAGCGGCGTCTGTTAACGTATCCGAGGGAGAAGAAGGCGACGTAGATGAAAAAGAAGACCCGGTGCTAGCGTTTGAAGATATCACAAGCAAAACGGGCATTTCAGACGAAACATTTTATGGAAAATATGATATGGCAACGGATACTTGGACCGTGAAACCTTATTTCAACTACGACAAATATCCGGAAATGGCGGCGGTGAAACAGGCGGTTATGCAGGTGACAGATGGGGACTACAGCACCGTGAAAGAGGAAATTTTGCAATATTACCGTGACAAACGGAACCGTCAAAATGTCCCCATGCAAGGGTCGCCAAACACGCAAGCCGCATTTTTTGGCTATGCGATGAAAAAGAATTTCTATTTTCATCCCAGTTGGCCTATGCTCGGATATTTCAACGTGAACGGGACGCCAGACTACTATTCTGTGGATGTGACCCATCAGTGGGACAGCATTAAAACAGCGCCGGACCATGTGGTGTCCATGATATTGATGGCATCGGAGAAGGACGGCAATACTGCCGAATTTGAAAGCAGACAGGCGGCGCACCCACCCATTTTGGAGGTGGAATCCAACGGCGTTGTTACCACGTTGACGGCGACAAAGGACGCAACCGTCATCGCGGGCAGTAGTGATAGCAAGAACTTCGGAAAAGAACCAACGCTGCTGGTGGAAGAAAGTGCAACGACAATTGGTGCGAGCGAGCCGACAGACAGCAACACCAAACGGTCACATATCCAGTTTGACATCTCAGATATTAGTGTCACGGACGCCATCACCAGAGTGACGTTGAAGGTCTATGGTAGAAATGTGACTTCGGATGAAGAAAAAGAAATTTTTGCCATGAAAACACCAAACAATGCTTGGGAAGAAGATGTCATTACATTTTATAGGCTGGACAAAACACAGGCATATGAGCACATGGCATATTCATGGGACAAAGAGGACAGTGTCCGCTATATGCGTCCCAAATATCAAGGATTCCGTCTCCGCGAGGAGTTGGAACGGTTTGAAACATGGTTCCCGATGATGCTGGGAATGTATATACAAGGAACAGAAAACAACGAGGACTATGCCTATACGGCGATTCGTCATTGGGTGGGCTGGCTGAACCAGTCGGGAACCAATCCAAAGGGACCAGGCTATGTCATTCCGCTGGACCATGGCTGCCGCAGTATTGCGTTGCCGCGGGCGTTTGCATGGCTGATTATGTCAGAACATATGACGCCAGATGTGTGGAGCGCCACACTGAAATATATGTGGAAAAGCGGCGACCTCATGGTAACTCAAAACTATGCGATTAATGACCCCAATAACGCGGGCGTTGTGGCAGCACGCGGACTGCATATGATGAATTGCTACTATGATGAATTTGCAACCTATGATAGCTGGTTAGCAAAAACGCGTGCCAAAATTCAGTCAGTGGCAAACGGTAGTTTGATTGACGCAGAGGGCGGTTATGGAGAAGGATCTTTGGCATATGCTTCTATGACAGTAAATAATATGTTTGGGTATACAACACCTAACACAGATACTAATGTACAGGATTTACCGTTCAATAATCGTGCTGACTATGATAAAGTAGAGGATTTGGCAGTTTACCTCATGGATATGAGTATGCCGGGCTATAAAGATAATCAATGGGGCGATGGCGCGGAATACACGACCGGATATACAGGTCCATTCAGAACGGTATTGCAGGAGTATGACAATCCCAATTTGAAATATGCTGTCGGCGATGAAGGTGGCGTGATTCCGAACTATACCTCAGTGATTTACCGGAACTACCGTCGTATGGCAATGCGTAGTGGATGGGGAGAAAACGACAACTATCTATTTACGGAAATTGACGGCGCAACGGTGCAGCATTCACATAAGGATGACAATAGTATTATTGTGAAAGCGTATGGGCAGTATTTGCTCAGCGACCAGCTATTTTTTTCCTATGGAACAGGAACCGTTAAAGACTATCTGGAATCGACTCGCGCACATAATACCATAGAAATTGATAACTCCAGTCAGGGAACAAAAAAACGCGGTAATGTAAAATATTGGGAAAGCAACGATATTTATGACCACACCACTAATGAATCTTTGGCATATCAGGGCGGGAAAAATGAGAAACATACCCGTGATATCCTGTATGTTCGTCCGGGATTCTGGATCGTGGGCGATTATGTGAAACCTACCGATAGCGACACAGCACAGCATAACTATAAACAACATTGGCATATGCTGCCGGATGCGAACATCTCGCTGGATGAGGGAAGCCTGACCACAAGGACGAATTTTGGCGGAACGGCAAACCTTCAAATTGTGCAGGCAAATCCTGAAGATATGGACGCAAAGTTGAACAATGGTTATTATATCGGAACAACAGCGGATTACGTAACTTATGAACAGCAAGCGGCGGGACCGGTTATTTTTAACACCATATTATATCCGGAAAAACCGGGTGCAAATGTAGAAGTAACTGCGGAAACGCTACCGTTGGAAAATGTGAAAAACAATGGCGTAACAGCAATGCATATCAATATTGACGACCATACGGAAAACAAGTTTACACGTGCAGATTACTATTTGGTGCACGATGAAACACAAAAAGCGGTACGCAGCTTTGCAAACTATGAAACTGATGCGCGTAGTGCATATGTGGAACGGGATGCAACAGGGAATTTGACCCGCCTGATTGTGCAGGGCGGAACATATGTGAAAGATTTGGACAAAAACATATATTTGTTCAAATCACAGACTGCAGTGGAACAAATTGGGTTTGAACTGTCCTATGGAACGGTTACGCGTGACACGTCAGCAAAAGTAGATATGGATAAACTGACGGTTTATGCGGACAACACAAGCAATATTGTGAATGTATATGAAGGAACAAAAGGCGCAAATGCTGTTAAAACACCGGTTTCTTATCAGATGTCGGGACGATATATCTATTTTGGCGCTGCGCCAATTGAAGAAGAAACCGAGGGGCCGGATGTAACGCCCAAACCGACGCCAACACAAAAACCGAATTCCAATGTAAGCGGCGGAATTTCCGGCGGCGGAGGTAGCGGTGGCGGCATTGGCAGCGTGAGACCGCAGGAAACGGTGGCAACGCCTACGGTGACGCCGAAACCAACCGGAACAGGCGATATAATGCCGACGCCAACAGTAACACCAAATCCAACAGAGCAATTGAAAGAGGAACTGCAGGGACACTGGGGCGAAACAGAGCTGCTCGAAATGATAGATAAAGGCATTTTGAAAGGCAGCGGCGGCACATTGTCATTAGAAGCTCCTGTTACAAGAGCAGAGTTTATCACCATGCTGGTGCGTGGATTGGCATTAGAAATAAAACCTTACGCGAATAGTTTTACGGATGTAAGCAGCGGTGACTGGTACGCGGAATATGTTCAGACTGCTGTGGAGCATGGAATTGCAGCCGGTATGGGAGATGGAACTTTTGAAGGAAATAAAATCATCAGCCGTGAGGAAATGGCGAAAATGCTGGTGAATGCATTTGAATCGGCAGATGAGGGAAACACAGCTTTGGGTGAAACACTAGATTTCAGTGACAGTGCGGCAATCAGTGGTTGGGCGCTGGCATATGTGGAAAAAGCCACGGGCTATGGACTTCTCAAAGGAGATGAGGAGAAACGGTTCCAGCCGCAGAGCGGCGCGCAGCGCGACCAAGCTGCTGTGGCAGTCGGGCGAATGCTGGAAAAGCTGAAAAAACATAATGAAAATTGATATAACAGTGCAGAAGCCGAACCCAGGCGGGTTCGGCTTCTGTAGTAAAAAGGGAGGAATTTTTGAATGAAACGAATGCCGATAGATGATAACATTTTAAATGGTGTGCATGGATTTACAGATGAAGCGCACTATGTGCAGCCGGAGGAGCCGGTGCGATCAAAATTGGAATGGTTTCAGGACCAAAAACTGGGACTCATGATGCATTTTGGACCCTATTCCCAACTTGGTATTATGGAGTCATGGGGACTCAGCGACTATGACGCACACTGGTCACGCGAGGGAATTGACTGGGCAAAGGATGGGAAAGATTTTCGTGAGAAATATTTCGCGCTGAACCGTTCTTTTTACCCTGTTTGTATACAGCCGGAAGGGTGGGCGGAAATCGCGGCGGACAGCGGCTTTCAATATCTGATTTTCACCACGAAACACCATGACGGATTTTGTCTGTGGGATACGCAGCAAACGGATTATAAAACGACTGCACCGAGTTGTCCGTTCCATAAGCACCCTGACGCGGACATTGTGAAAAGCGTGTTTCGGGCATTTCGTGCAAAAGGGCTGGGCATTGGCGCATATTTTTCCAAGCCGGATTGGCATAGTCGCTACTACTGGACGCCGGGCATGGAACACAGTGAAGAAACGTGGCGCAATCCCTCCTATGATGTCTATGAATATCCATGGCTTTGGGAACAATTCGTCCAGTTCACCCACCGTCAAATGCTGGAACTGATTGGCGAATATGGAAAAGTGGATATTTTATGGCTGGATGGCGGACAAGTCAATCCCAGAATTGGACTGGATATTCGTCTGCATGAGATTGTGCCAAAACTGCGGGAAATTCAGCCGGAATTGATTGTGGCAGACAGGACAGTGGGCGGCGCATATGAAAACTATGTCACACCGGAACTAACTATTCCTGAAAAACCAATGAACATTCCGTGGGAAAGCTGTCTGACAATGGGAAGTTCGTTTGCCTACCGATATGACGATACCTATAAATCGGCAGAGGAAATTGTGCATTTGCTAATTGAAATTATCTGTAAGGGCGGTAATTTGGCACTTAATATTGCGCCGGAACCGACAGGACGGCTGCCGCGTCCGGCAGTGGAACAGTTGAAGATCTTGGGAAGCTGGCTGAAAACCTATGGCGAAGCGGTTTATGGAACACGCATTTGTGCGCCCTATAAAACATCACAGGCGGCGTTTGTACAAAAAAACGGCGTTACATATGCCTTTGTGCTTGCACAGGATAACATTTTCGCAGAGAAAACACTGTTGCAAGTATCTGATATACGTCGCGTGACAGCAGTAGCAGACGGAAAAGAGATACCGTTTGAAACTACCGAACAGGGTATTGCAGTTGACCGTCAAAATCTGCCGTTAGACAGGGTGGTTCCATCTGTTAGTGTATTGAGACTGGAACGCTAGAAGGCGACCGGAAGCCTAATTTGAAACAAAGAGAGATTTGACAAAATGGCGAAAATATTGTGCTTGACATATGCAAAGAATTGGGATATATTAGTCCTAAAGAATTTGCAAAAAGGGGAAATAGCAGTATGAAAAAGCTTGAAGAGATTGACCATAATTTTGTGCAGAGTGAGGATAACAGCGAATTTATTTTTCACGATATCCGCACAGAGTCGTTTCAAATCTATGGGTTATATGAACCACAAAAGGAAGGTCCGTTCCGGCGTTTTCCGGAAGAGGTAGCGCGGCGGACAAGTGAAAGTGTTTATGAACTTCATACCATAACAGCGGGCGGCAGAGTACGTTTTCGGACAGATTCACAGCGGATTGCAGTGCGCGCTTCATTAGGTGTGATTTGGCGTATGGCGCATATGTCATTGGCACTGAATGCCGGATTTGCACTTTATGAAGTGCGTGGCGGGGAAGAACAGTATTTGAAAACATTTCTGCCGCCGGTAGACGTTGTGGACAGCTATGAAACATCAGTTGATTTGAAAAGCCAAAAAGAGCGAGATTTAGTACTGTATTTCCCAAATTATGGAGGCGTGGAAAAACTGGAAATCGGGCTGGTACCTGGCACGACACTTGGTGTAGGAAACACCTATGCAAATCCGCTGCCAATTGTTTTCTATGGTTCTTCCATTACACAAGGCGGCTGTGCATCGAGACCAGGCAATGATTATATAGCAATGATTTCCAGACGGCTGCACTGTGATGTTTTGAATCTTGGATTTTCGGGCAATGCAAAGGGTGAGACGGCAATGGCGGAATATATCGCTTCGCTGCCGATGCGTGCGTTTGTACTTGACTATGACCATAATGCACCGGATGCAGACCATTTGCGGCGGACACATGAACTGTTTTTTCAGATCATACGGAAGCATCAACCGGAATTGCCGGTGGTGTTTGTCACACGCCCCAAACTGAGATTAGATGCACAAGAAGTGCAGCGGCGTGGGATTGTGTTCCGGACTTATCAGAACGCAATTGCAGCAGGGGATCGACATGTGTATTTTGTCAGCGGAAGTCAAATGTTTGCTCGCACAGGCGGGGGCGACTGCACGGTTGATGGGACACATCCCAATGATTTAGGCTTTTTCTATATGGCAGAGACCATTGGCGCGGCATTGGAAGAAGCGCTGCGCGGATAAAAAAGGGCTGAAGCATATGCTTCAGCCCTTTTCTTATGAAAGTTCTTTCTTTTGATAAATTTTCACAGAAATGAGATAGGAAACGGCATAGGCAATTACTGATATAACAAGAAACGCGCCTATGAATGGTGCGAGTTGCTGCGGCGTGAAACTGGGAAGGGGTGTATCTTTAAAGATAGAAACGAGCGCCATAATGCTACCGCCGCATAGTGCAAACAAGAGCAGCAGAAACAAGCGGGCGCGTTCCACACCAAATTTATAAATCAACGGCAGCAATAATATACCAAACCATAACGCTACCGCCGCAACAGCACTGGTTTCTAATCCTATTTCCATCATGTCAAAGTTTTTGACAAACAGCATACTGATAGCACTGAATATAGCGCCGACAAACATACCAAATAACAGCATGAGCAAAAACAGAATATATTTGCTGCGCACCAGCATCTTGCGAGTGATGGGCATGGTGAGTGCAAAACGGTCCCATTTGCCTGCTTGGTCGTAACTCAGTGTTGTGATAACCAGCATAGGAAAAATGATAACAAATGTGCCGATAATACTACTGTTTCCCTGTGGGATAAAAATACATCCAAACAGAAGGAATATGGCAAAAATATATTTCATGTTTTGTTTTAAGCAATAGAAATCTTTGTATAATAACCCTTTCATAACTGTTCACCTCGGATAAAAAATAACATGATATCTTCAATTGTAACAGGGTCAATGACAGCAGAGGGAAATTTGCGGCGTGCGTCAGCACGGTCGCGTATCAATACCTCCATGCCAAATGCCTGTTGACGGTAACGGATACATTCGCTAGGCGTCAGCTTTGCCAAATCCTCACGGCTGCAGCGGAGAATCCCCAACCGGTCTGTCAAATCGTCTTTGGGATGGTGGAACATAATGGTTCCATCGTGAATAAAAGTGATATAATAAGCGATTCTGTAAACACACGTTGTAATGTGAGAGGAAAGCAAAATACTGTTTTCCTCGGTTTGAATGAACTCCCGCAGAATATCCAAAATTTCCTCGCGGACAATAGGGTCTAACCCGCTGGTCGCTTCGTCCAGAATGAGCAAAGACGGATGGTGTGCCAGTGCAGCGGCAATGGAGAGTTTCATTTTCATGCCGCGCGAATAGTCCTTTACACGCTTCTTTGCCGGTAGGTCAAACTGTTTTAGATAGGACAAAAACGCCGTTTTATCCCAGGTTCGATAGATATTTTTCATTACATTAGAAACCTCAGATGC
Organism: uncultured Clostridia bacterium; assembly: GCA_949739095.1. GTDB lineage: Bacteria > Bacillota > Clostridia > RUG12999 > RUG12999 > JAAWTG01. The sequence continues at coordinate 13,850 of CATIYX010000213.1, forward strand.
GTTTAAATAGGGCGGAAATTCGCATTCCTCAAAAACGGTGCCTATTTTCTCCCGCGCCAAAATTTCCTGCTGTGTGTGGTCTTTGCCAAACAACAGAATGTTGCCGCTGTCGATATGGATTAAATTTAAAATAGCTTTGAGAGTGGTGCTTTTGCCGGCACCGTTTTCGCCAATTAACCCAACCACACAGCCTTTTGGCACAAAAAATGACACATGATTGAGCGAAAAGCCGTCATACGATTTATTTACATCACACAGTTCAATTGCATTCATAGCGATTCTCCTTCATATAACATGGCAAGCAGTTCCATAAGCTCTGCTTCCGATACACCGCTTTGCCGCGCCAGCGCGGCTGCTTGCGCGAAATGTTCTTCAATTTTGCGTAGTGATTCCTCCCGAATGAGCTGGGTGTTTTGTGCTGCGACAAAGCTTCCCTTGCCGGCAACGGTTACGATAAAACCGTCTCGCTCCAGCTCACTATATGCCCGTTTGGTCGTGATAACGCTGATACGCAGCTCTTTTGCCAGTAGACGAATGCTCGGGAGTGGATCGCCTTCTTGCAAAGTGCCGTCCATCATCAGCCCTTTCAGTTGGTCATAGATTTGTTCATAAATGGGTTTGTCACTTACGTTGCTAATGAAAATATTCAAACTATCACCTGCCCATACTGTATATACCGTATATATACAGTATACATAAAAGTGAAAGAATTGTCAATACAAAAAATAAACTTTTGCAGAAAATAAATGGAAGTATCGTTGGCAATGATACATATACAGCAGAGAATTATCACATAATAAAGATAATTTGGATATTTGGAGGCAAAGCGGCTATGAAATCCATTCCATTATTTTCACAGGAACTAAGCTGGCTTCGGTTCAATGAACGCGTGTTGGATCAATGTACCAAAACGCTGCCGCTGCTGGAAAAATGCAATTTTCTTGCCATTTCTGCCAGTAATCTGGATGAATTTTTTCGGTTAAAGGTCGGTAGACTCTATGAAGAAAAAGAAGAACGCGAAGAAATTTTACAACAAATAGCGGCGTTCGCAAAAGAGCAGGTCAGATGTCAATACAGCGTATATCAAAAATTGTGGGAAGAACTGACGAAGCAGCATATTGTGCTGGTATCTTATGAAAAGTTGCCACAAAAAGAAAGACGCTATTTGGCAGAATATTTTATGAAGCAGATTTATCCGTTGCTCACGCCCATAACATTAGGACCGTCTGACCCGTTTCCACTTATTGCAGGGCAGAATTTATATCTTGGCGCAATGCTGCACACAAAAGGGGAACCGCCATGTTTTATGACCATGCAGATTCCACCTGTGTTGGGGCGGCTGGTGGAATTGCATGGGGACTATGTCTTTTTAGAGGAAATCATCCGTCATCATTTGCCGCAGACTTTGGACGGACAAACAGCAACAGATGTTTTTTTCTATCGGGTAACACGGCGGGCAGATGTTCCGATTTTGCCGGAACTGGAAACCGATTTGCCCTTTGAGGTGGAAAAATGCATTCGGACCAGAAGAATTGCTGCGCCCTTGCGGCTGGAGTTGTCACAGGATTGTCCTATACAAGCGCAGATATTATTGCAGGAGCAACTGGGATTAGATGAAACAGAAATTTACCATATTCCAGGTCCGTTAGACCTGACATTTTTGTCAGCACTCTATGCCGCACACACGCAGCCACAACTCAAATATCCACTATTTTGTCCCGAAAAATATGAAACAGATGGTCTGTTGTTTGACACACTACGAATGGAAGATGTCCTGTTGCACCATCCCTATCAATCGTTTGATACTGTAATTCAGTTTTTGCGTCAGGCAGCAGCCGACCCAAAAGTGCTGGCAATTAAACAGACGCTCTACCGTGTTAGTCACGCATCGCCCATTATTGACGCATTGGTCTATGCTGCCGGCTGCGGCAAACAGGTTACGGTACTACTGGAACTCAAAGCGCGGTTTGATGAGGAAAATAACCTCAATTGCGCCCGCCGTCTGGAAAAAGCAGGCGCGCATGTCATCTATGGGCGGGTGGATTTGAAAACGCACTGTAAAATGCTGTTAGTGGTGCGGGAGGAAGCCGGAAAATTGCAGCAGTATGCACATCTGTCTACAGGAAATTATAATGAAAAAACAGCAAAGGGCTATACTGATATAGGATTGTTGACAGCGGACCCGCAGATATGCGGTGATTTATCGGTTTTATTTAATTGTCTGTCAGCACATTTGCCGCTTTCCAGACGCAGCAGCGTACATGTTTCACCGCTGGATTTGCGAGAGAAGCTGGAGCGGATGATAGTGCAGGAAACTGCCTTTGCCAAACAGGGAAAACCTGCCCGTATTATGATGAAAATGAACGCACTGTGCGATGAAAAAATGGTGAGTGCGCTATACCGTGCGGCAGCGGCGGGCGTGAAAGTGACGCTGATTGTGCGCGGTATTTGTACACTGGTGCCACGGGAGCATATAGAGGTGGTCAGCGTTGTAGGACGTTTTTTGGAGCACAGCCGTATTTATGCGTTCCACGCCGGTGGAACGCCGCAAATCTATCTGTCCAGCGCAGATTTAATGCCGCGCAATTTGGATAGGCGGATTGAACTGCTGTTTCCGGTCCGGCAGGAAAACCATATCGGGTATTTGCAAACTTTATTGGAGCGGTATGCGGCGGATAATGTGAATAGTTATGTGCTGCAAAAGGACGGAAATTACCGACAACGGCAGACCGGTAAAAAGCTGATAGACGCGCAGGCGCTGAAAGGAATGATTCCATGAGGGAAAATGTCGCAGTGATTGATATTGGTTCCAACTCCATTCGTATGAGTATCATGCAGGTAGGGGAAGATTATAGCTACCGTATGATTTGTCAAATGAAAGAGGCGCTGCGGCTCAGTGCGCAGTTGGATGAGGATGGCGTTTTGTCACCGGAAGCGGTTCAGCGGACGGTACAGATTATGCAGGCGTTTCAGCGGCAAATCCGGTTGCATAACGTGAGACGGGTGCGTGCTGTGGCAACCGCTGCATTGCGGCGCGCGAAAAATCGTGTGGCAGTGGTGGAGGAAATCCAAAGGGAAACGGATATTCATGTGGAAATTATTTCCGGGGAAACAGAGGCATTCTATGACTATTTGGGTGTGGTGTACAGTGTTCCGCTGGAAGATTTTGTGCTGATAGATACCGGTGGTGGCAGTACAGAGATTGTTTTAGTAGAAAAACGAAAAATGACAGCTTGTATCAGCATTCCCTATGGCGCTGTTGTGTTGGGAAAGATGTTTGGTGAAAATCACGCGGAAATGAAACGGTTTTTACGGCAGAAACTGCGGGAGCTGCCGTTTTTGCAACAGTGTAAAGGCTTGCCTGTTGTAGGATTGGGCGGGAGTATACGTGCGCTGGGTAAAGCACATTGTTTTCACCTCCGGCACCCACTAGTTAGTATCCATGAATATCCACTTAGTCGCAGTGAGGCGGAAGAAATATATCAACAGCTTTGTCAGCTGCCGCCTGCAAAACGGGAGCAGACTTATGCGGTTTCGGGAAGCCGCCGAGACATTATTGCATCGGGACTTGCGCCGCTTATGGCATTGCTGGAGGAAACGGATGCACAGAATATTATCATCAGTGGCAATGGTGTACGCGAGGGTATCTTTTTTGAGTTGTGCATCCCATTTCAAGCGGACATGCATGTGCTTCGCAGCAGCGTGGAAAATAGTATACGACTTTATGGACTGGGGCAGGACTATGCGGAGTCACTCTATGATGAAGTCTGTATTTTAGCAAATCCGTATCCATCGCTTGCGCCCTATGGACATATTTTATATGCCGCTTGTATGCTTTCGGAGCTCGGCAAACAGATTGATTATTATAACCATTCACGGCATACGTTTTTTGTGTTGACAGGACTTCCTATTTACGGATTGTCACCGGCGGAAAAAGTGATGTGTGCATGTGTCGCTGCAACGCTTGGTAAAAATGCGGCGCGGGGCGTTTATGCAAAATTTTATTCGTTGTTATCTAAAAAACAGGCGGAGGGAGCAAGACAGCTTTCTACAGTGGTTCGGGTAGCGTCCACGTTTTTATTTTATGGATTTCATTGCCGTCGGTTGTCGTTTGACCAGAACAAGCAAAAGTTATATCTGACTGTGCAGGCACAGCAGGAGGGAATTGTCCTACCGGATGCGGCGCGTATTAGCCTACAGAAATGTTGGCGTGAAGCGTTTGGCGTGAAATGTAAGATTCAAATTGAGAATGACACTATGAAATAAAGATATCCGGACGCCATTGCTGATTCGGAAACAGTTTTATCTATTGCTTATAACGCCGGTTTGTTCCGGCGTTTTTTTGTATAGAAATGAAAAAATTGGAACGACTTCAAAAAAATTATTATATTACTATTGCAATTTATTATTTAATGATATATAATATCAATAAGAATTAAATTACAGTTTGGAGAAACGCAAAATGTCAATTTCCAGAAATACCATCCAGCGCAGCCTGATATTACAGACAGTGCGGTCTTTGCACCATCATCCGACCGCAGAGGAGATTTACCGGGAAACGGTTAAATATCATCCGAATATCAGTAAAGCGACAGTTTACCGAAATTTGAATCTGCTGGTACAGCAGGGAGAGATTTTAAAAGTGGAAGTGCCGGACGGCGCAGACCATTTTGATTTCAAATTGCAATACCACCATCATGCGTATTGCCACAAATGCGGTAGTATTTATGATATGGAAATGCCAGCACTGGAGGACATGATGGAACGGGCAAAAGGACCACAAGACTTTTTGCTGGAGGAGTGCAATATTCTGTTCAGAGGTGTTTGTTCAAAGTGTAGACAAAAATAATTCATAACGCATCAGAGGAGGTACACAAACATGAAAGACTTAAAAGGCACCAAAACACTAGCGAATCTGGCGACAGCATTTGCAGGGGAATCCCAGGCGAGAAACAAATATACATATTTTGCTTCTAAAGCGAAAAAAGAAGGCTATGAACAGATTGCGCAGCTGTTTTTAGAAACGGCAAATAATGAAAAGGAACATGCAAAAATCTGGTTTAAGCTGATGGATGGAATCGGCGATACGGCGGCGAACCTGAAAGCTGCGGCGGAAGGCGAAAACTACGAATGGACCGATATGTATGCAACGTTTGCAAAGGAAGCCAAAGAAGAAGGATTTGACAAAATCGCCTATTTATTTGAAGAGGTTGGCAAAATTGAAAAAGTACATGAAGAACGTTACCGCAAGCTGCTGGCAAATGTGGAGGGCGGACTGGTATTCTCTAAGGATGGCGACATGATTTGGGAATGTGCAAATTGTGGTCATATCCATATCGGGAAAGCAGCGCCGGAGGTATGTCCAGTCTGCGCACATCCTAAGGCATATTTCAAATTGCGTGCAGAAAATTATTAATAGAATCAAAAAACGGCGGCAAAATGGTTTTGC
>CATIYX010000214.1 GCA_949739095.1 uncultured Clostridia bacterium
CATTTTTGGAGCGGGTGATGGGAATCGAACCCACACAATCAGCTTGGAAGGCTGAGATTCTACCATTGAACTACACCCGCATAGGAATGCCGACATAACATTTTCTCGACCTAACAATTATATCATCCCATTTTTTGTTTGTCAACACTTTTTCTTATTTTTTTCAAGATTTTTCAAGAAATCTTATTGTTGTGCTACATTTCGATACTGTGCAGGCGAATATTTACCTGCTTTTTGAGCGCTCAGAAAAATGTTTTATGTTGATATATCCCACTTTCTCGGCAATTCTGTCCACTGCCAGACTCTGACTGTATTTCATTAATCTTTAGCTTATTCTACGCGATAGGAATTGATACATTCTAAAATTCCTCTACCGTGTTGCTTTTTAAACGCCCTGAACAAAATAGAAATGTTCCGGCGACTGACAAAAACAGAGTATAGCCAAATTCTTCTTTTCCTTATTTTTCGGGACATACATACTAAATCATCATACGGAACACACCGACTACCTTCCCCAAAACCGCTACTTCATTAGCATAAATAGGCTCCATAGAGTCATTTTCCGGCTGCAGACGAAAATGCCCATCCTCTTTATAAAACCGTTTCACAGTTGCTTCATCTTCCAAAAGTGCCACCACAATTTCTCCATTATTGGCAACATTTTTCTTCGCTACAATGACATAATCGCCGTCCATAATACCAATGTTTATCATGCTTTCACCTTTCACGCGGAGCATGAACACCTCTCCTGCTTTGGAAAAAGCCATTGGCATATACATGATTTGTTCCACATTTTCTTCCGCTAAAATCGGCGTACCGGCTGCAACTTGCCCTAATACCGGAACTTCCATCACTTCCTCACCCAAAAGGTCGCTGGATACATCCGGCAATAGCGGCGCTGATTCTCCTGTTTCTTTTTGTGCTACACGGATGCCACGTGTTTTGGAAGCGTCTCGTTCAATTCGCCCTTCCTTTTCCAGTCGCGCCAGATATCCGTGCACAGTTGAGGGGGAACGCAGACCTACTGCCTCACCAATTTCCCGAACCGATGGAGGATATCCCCGATGTTTTGTATGGTTCGCAATAAAATCAACAATCTTTTCTTTCATCTCCGGATTGGTTCTTGCCATATATCAGTACCTCCGCCGTCGTTTTATTTCATCCGCCGCCCAGCAGCGAAAATCGTTTATTTCCGTACATAGAAAGACACTTGTAATATCTTAAATATATATCATATATATAATTGTATCATAAATCACAGTTCTTGTCAAACATTTGTTTGGGTATTTTAGATTGCAGAAAATGTGTCATTTTTATTGACTATATGGTAGATTTATATTAGAATAGAAGTAGACAAATTAAGAAAAGAGGGTGAACCTGATGGCTGACATACAACCATTTACAGGACTTCGGTATAATACAGAAATAGTGGGCGACCTTTCTAGCGTTACCACGCCTCCATATGACGTGATTTCACCAGATGACCAGGAGCGGTTTTATCACATGCATCCATTTAACGTCATTCGTTTGGAGTTCGGCAAAGAACTGCCGGAGGATAATGAAAATCAAAACAAATATACGCGAGCGGCAGATTTTTTAAATGAGTGGATTGAGTCGGGCGTATTAAAATTTGAGGACAAGGAAAGCCTATACATATATGGACAAGATTTCACTACACCGGACGGACGGCAGCTTTCCTGTAAAGGTTTAGTTTGCCTGGTGAAATTGGAAGAATTTGAAAAAGGTATTATTCTGCCCCATGAAGAAACGTTGTCCAAAGCAAAAAGCGACCGCATGAATCTGTTGCAGGCGACGCACACCAATTTTAGCGCAATTTATTCTCTCTACATGGATCAGGACCACGAAATCACGCCTGTACTTAACAACTGTAGTGTCATTGACCCTGACATTTCTTTTGTGGCAGACGATGGTGTTACACAAAAGCTCTGGACCATTTCGGACGAGGATACTATCAACCGTATTTGCAGCGCATTTAAAGACAAACAGCTTTTCATCGCGGACGGTCATCACCGCTATGAAACAGCGCTGCAATTCGCTAGCAAACAACATGCTCTAGACACCTATTCTGACACCGAAAAATTTGACTATGTGATGATGTTTTTAGCTGACATTGAGGAGGACGGACTGCTGGTTTTGCCAACGCACCGAATGTTACATAATCTCGATGGCTTTCACGAGCAGGCTCTGATAGAACGTGCGCAGCAGAACTTTACCACCGAAAAGCATTTGTTGCTGGAAGACGATATTGCTAGTTCTATTGAAGCGGCCATTGCCGGTCAGGACAAATCATTCGGGTTATACACCGGCGCGGATTATTTCTATACATTGACGCTTAAGGACATTCAAGCGCAACGTGATGCGTTGCCGGAAAAATCGGATGCCTATAATAATTTGGATGTGGCAGTGCTGCACACACTCCTTTTGGAACAAATTCTTGGAATCGGTCGAAACGACATGCGCGGCGGAGAATATATCACCTATACACGCAACAGCAAAGAAGCGGTGGAAGCTGTTCAAAACGGCGGATTTCAATGCAGCTTTTTCTTAAATCCGACCAAAATTTCCGACATCAAGGCAGTTTCCTTGGAAAACGAAAAAATGCCGCAGAAATCTACTTATTTTTACCCCAAACTGACAACCGGTATTGTTATGAATGACTTTGAAGAATAATATTTCTGCCAAAAAATCTGCTTCTGGGAGGTGATACGCGTGAACGTGGCGGATATTTATAATAGTTTTAGACAACTTTTTTCCATAAAAATTACAGATATTATTGATATTTTAATTGTTGCATTTGTCGTATATAAAGGATTCAAATTCATTCGTGAAACTCGCGCTGCCCAGCTTGTGAAAGGTATTGTTATGCTACTAGTTGCCATGCAGGTCAGCGGATGGCTGCATCTAAACGCCATCCATTATATTCTTACCAATACTGTTCAATTTGGAATGCTGGCGCTATTGGTCGTATTTCAACCGGAACTGCGCCGTGCACTGGAACATATGGGGCGCAAAAGCAACATCGGCGATATTTTCAAAAACGGAGAAGGAGAAACCGCGCCTAAGCAGCAATACATTCAGGAAATTACACAGGCATGCCGCGAACTGTCCCGTACCAAAACCGGTGCGCTTATTGTTGTGGAGCGCAAGACCAAACTTGGTGAAATCATTAACACCGGTACCATGATTGACGCGCGTGTCAGTTCTGAACTTCTGCAAAACATCTTTTTCCATAATTCTCCTCTGCACGATGGTGCCGTTATTATCAAAGACGGACGGGTTCATGCGGCGGGCTGTTATCTTCCTTTGACGGAGGACAACGCGCTTAGTCAGGAACTCGGCACCCGCCACCGTGCCGCCATTGGTATGAGTGAAACAGCAGATTGTGCAGTTGTGGTGGTTTCAGAAGAAACCGGAAAAATTTCCATTGCCTTAGCCGGCAACCTCAAACGTAATTTAACACCGGAAACACTTTATAAAGCGTTGGTGCATGTTCTTGTAACACAGGACAAAGAAACGCATGCAACGCCCCACTCCCTACTGAAGAAGGTGAGGTCATCATGGAAAAGAAACTAATCAGCAACAAATTGTTGCTCGTCTTGTCTTTCGTAGTAGCAGTCGTTATCTGGATTTATGTTATTATCACAGTGGACCCTGAAACAACAGCAAAGGTGGGACCTTTAACCATTCAATATCTGTCGTCTGTTTCCATGCAACAAAAAGATATTGAAATCATTGGAGAATTGGACGAAAAAGTAGAATTATTGGCGAAGGGCAGCCGTAGCTATGTGACCGGAACAAAAGCGAACTATTCTGCAATTATTGACCTTTCACAAATCTCTCAAAGCGGATACTATACAGTTCCAATTGACATCAAAAGTCCTAGTGGTATCAGTATTTTAGAGCAAAAACCCACCACTATTAACATTCATGTGGATACTTGGAAAACAGCAGAAAAAGAAGTGAAACTTTCCTATTCCGGTTCCCCAAAAGCAGGCTATGGTGTTACACAGGTTTCTACTTTTCCTGAAAATTTGAGTGTGCGGGCGCCCTCTCTGATTTTAAATAAAATTTCCTATCTGGAGATTGAGGTAGATTTGGAAAATGCAGATAAAACATTTACTACTACCCTCCCTATTACAGCATATGATGAAACAGGAACAAAGCTTGCTATGGACCATATCCATATTTCTCAACAGGATTGTTCATTGGAAGTCGGCATTGGCAAAGTGAAAACAGTGCCTCTTACACCATCTATTGCAGGAATCAATATGGATATGTATGACATCAATTATATTTCACAGCCCGCCACCATTACCGTTACTGCCAGCGACAATGTACTGGAAAACCTGTTGTCTATTTCAACGCATACGCTCACACTGCCGAGCGAAGTTGGCGTTCATTCGGTTGACGCATTGCTCAATCTTCCTGCGGGCACATATTTAACAGAAGAACAGTCGGACACGGTTCATTTTAACATTACAATTACAGAAAAGGATCTTTCCAATGGCAATTAAAATTAGCAATTTGGCGCTTGCGCCGGACACAGACCCTTATGACAAAAAACGGCTTGCGAATCTGCTTCGGCTATCACCGGAGCAGATTCATTCTGTTCATATTATGAAACGCTCCATAGATGCGCGCAGAAAACCAAATATTCGTGTAATGTATACGCTGCTGGTTCATTTGTCCGAAGCGGAACAAGCTGTCGTGAAACGTTTACAACTTCCACATGTCTCCTACATCCAACCAGCACCATTTCTGCCGCTTGTCAGTGGAACGCAAGTTCTACCGAGCCGCCCTGTCGTTGTAGGGACAGGTCCTGCCGGACTGTTTTGCGCCTATTTTTTAGCGCAGCACGGCTACCGCCCCATCGTTTTGGAACGCGGCGAAGCAGTGGAACAACGTAGCCGCAGTGTCCAGTCGTTTTGGGCGGCAGGAAAACTGAATCCCCAGAGCAATGTTCAATTTGGTGAAGGCGGTGCGGGAACATTTTCAGACGGGAAACTGACAACACGGATTCATGACCCACTCTGCGGTCACGTACTAGAAATATTTCACCGTCACGGTGCACCAAAAGAAATTTTATATGAATCAAAGCCCCATATTGGCACAGACGTTTTAAAAAGCGTGGTGCGAAACATGCGTAATGCAATTTTATCATGGGGCGGTGAAGTACATTTTGGTCATCAATTAACCGACATTCATACCGGCAGCAGCGGTTTGGACGGTATCTCAGTGAATGGTCAGCCCCACTCTTGCCGTCTTTTGGTGCTGGCAATCGGGCACAGTGCGCGAGATACATTTCATATGCTGCTAAAGCGCGGCGCTACCATGCAGCCAAAATCCTTTGCAATCGGCGCGCGGATTGAACACCCACAAGAACTCATTAACGCTGCGCAATATGGAGACGCTGCTCTTGCAGGGCTGCTGAAAAATGCCACCTACCACCTAACCTATCATCAAGGAGAACGCTCCTGTTATTCTTTCTGCATGTGTCCCGGCGGCAGTGTTGTTGCCTCTGCCTCTGAAGACGGAATGCTGGTGACCAACGGCATGAGTGAATATGCCCGCGACCGAGAGAACGCCAACAGTGCACTGGTGGTATCCGTCACACCGGAAGATTTTCCTTCTAGCTCTCCTCTTGCTGGTATCGCATTTCAACAGCATTGGGAACGACTTGCTTTTCAAGTAGGCGGAGGAAATTATCATGCACCCATTCAGCGCGTAGAAGATTTTCTACAAAAGAGACCCTCTTCTGATTTGGGACGTGTTGTCCCCTCTTATTTACCCGGCGTGACACCTGCCGATTTAGATACCTGTCTACCACCTTATGTCACCGAAACCATGCGGGGCGCACTGCGTTCCTTTGATCGTAAGCTAAAGGGCTTTGCCTTGCCGGATGCGCTGCTCACAGGTGTGGAGACGCGCACTTCTTCCCCTGTCCGTCTACTGCGCGGCGAGGATTTTCAAGCAGTAGACATTCCCGGTCTCTACCCGGCCGGCGAAGGCAGCGGCTATGCTGGCGGCATTGTCAGCGCTGCCGTGGACGGACTGAAAATCGCTCGAAAAATCATTTCAACCTATGCACCTATGGATTAGACTGAAAACAAAAATAGGCTCATCTATAAATTTATGATTTCGTAATTTTGAAGTTTTTGAATCATTTCTATATATCTGTCTGTTTCTGCGCCAAAATCACCGGCGCAGTGTGCTTTATAGTATGTCGTCATTACCTCGTTATGGCCCTCGCATGTAAAAGCATTTCTGATAAAGCGCATAAAAATGTGTTCCGGATTAGAATTTATGTTATCAAAAAAGGGGGCAAATTCCGGATAAAAATATTTTGCCCATGCCAGAGTGAGTTTTTCATAGACTTCGTCATTGTTTATAAGAGCCGATATACAAGCAAGATATCTGTCAAAATATTTCTTGTCCTCCCCTTTTAAAAGTTGAAATCCACCTATGTCCTGTGTGTATGGTATAATAGTCACAAAGTGACTATTATAAAATCAAAAGCGCCGCCGAATTGTTTCATCGCTTCGCTCGAAACCGGCGATGCGCAAAATTATACCA
>CATIYX010000215.1 GCA_949739095.1 uncultured Clostridia bacterium
AAAAAGCTGCTGGATATTCTGGTGATTGCTCCCTGCACCGGCAACACCATATCCAAACTGGCAAACGGTATCACAGACAGCAGCGTTTGTATGGCAGCAAAAGCACATCTGCGCAATGGTCGTCCTTTGGTGATTGCTGTTTCTACAAACGATGCACTAGGCACCAGCGCCCGCAATATTGGGCAACTGCTCAACGCAAAAAATATCTACTTAGTACCTTTCCGGCAAGATGACCCTGTCCACAAACAAACTTCCATGGTTGCAGATATGGATCGTATTGCCGCTACTTTGGAAATGGCGCTGGAGGGAAAACAAATTCAGCCCATTATTATAGCATAATAAATGTACTTTATTGGAGCAAGGTTACCCAAAAACTTTTGGGAGTTCCGATTCTCCAATCATCCAAAGCGCGGACACGTGCCGCGTCTTTGGATTCCTTGCAGCCGCGAGCGTTTTATCAGGAACGCTGCGAGAGCGGACGCGGTAGCAGGAGAAGCCCACGAGGGGGGACGACTTGACAGCGACTAATGGAAGCTGGGAAGAGTCCCCTTTCGAAAGAATACCATAACAGCGGACATTGTTCTACAGAAGAAATCGGACATTTTATTCCATGTTCTTTCCTATATTTATATATGTTTTTTAGGCGTCCAAAATATGGCATATATAATGCTATTGATGTGATACGCAAATCCTGTTTTTCTCTTGACCCGTTGCTTTTTATGCAGCGGGTCATTTTTTAATTGATTTCTTATTTCAAATACGGTATACTATAGATAATCTTTTAAACATAGAAAGGAATGACATAACATGCCATTTATCAACACTAAAACAACTCTTTCAATCACGCAAGAACAAAAAACTGCTGTAAAACAGCGGTTTGGTGAAGCAGTCACTTGTCTTGGCAAAAGTGAATCGTTTTTAATGGTAGGCTTTGAACCGGAAACAGACCTCTATTTTAAAGGCGATAATTCACAGCCGCTCGCATTTGTAGAAGTGAAACTGTTCGGAGATGCACAGTCCTCCGCCTACGACCAGATGACAAGTGCAGTCTGTGCCATTTTACAGGAGGAACTCAGCATATCTCCTGCAAACATTTATGTCCAATATTCCCCTTGTGAACATTGGGGCTGGAACGGACGGAATTTCTAAAGCCTACCACCGCACTATATTCGTAAAACAATTTTTTGCATAGCATTCCCGCGTCAGTTCCGGCACACGGTGTAAGATGTCCGACTTTTCTTCATCCTATTTCAATGAACCCAGAAAGGAGTTCCCCATGCCGTACCAAGAAATTACCTGTAACACTGCCATA
>CATIYX010000216.1 GCA_949739095.1 uncultured Clostridia bacterium
AACAGGCAGCTGCGAGGTATTCACACCGCAAATTTCCACCTTGTTGACCGCCATAATAACACCCTCCTGCCGCTGATAATCAGAATCATTTTCTTCTCGCTTTTGATATTCTTATTATCACCTTGCAGGATTTGTTTTATACTCCTGTTTCGAAGCTGTGTTGCATTGTTTTTCCTCTTTTGGACCGCATTTTCATCTCATATTTTCAGTTTTCATACGGCTTCGCAGTGCTTATACCGCCATTTTAAATTATACAGAAATTTCCATTTCATATCAACTTCCCTATCTCACGCTTCAATCTGCCAATGATACGTTTTTCCAAGCGGGAGATATAAGATTGGGAAATGCCAAGTAAATCCGCAACTTCTTTTTGCGTCTTTTCTTCTCCATTGTGTAGTCCGAACCGCAATTCCATAATGGTCTTTTCCCTACTGTTCAGCTTTCCGATTGCATCATATAACAGTTTTCGGTCTGTTTCATCCTCCAACCCTCTGCTGATAATGTCATTTTCGGTTCCCAAAATATCGCTGAGCAGCAGTTCATTGCCATCCCAGTCGGTGTTAAGCGGCTCTTCAATAGAAACCTCCGTTTTAATTTGATGCGTTTTACGCAAATGCATTAAAATTTCATTCTCAATACAGCGGGACGCATAGGTTGCCAGCTTGATGTTTCTATCTGTTTTAAAAGTATTAATTGCTTTGATAAGTCCAATTGCACCAATGGATACCAAATCCTCCACGCCCACGCCGCTGGATTCAAATTTCCGTGCAATGTAGACCACCAGTCGTAGGTTCCGTTCGATGAGTACAGGACGCACTTTATCCGGTTCACTATTCAATTTAGACAACAAGTAACTCTCCTCCTCCGGCTCCAGCGGTGGTGGTAATACGTCACTGCCACCGATATAAAACAAACCATTTTTCTTATTTTCCCGCTGAGCCAACCATCTATTCAGTTTTTCATATGTATTCCGTAGCCATTCTGCAAATATGCCCATGCCTTTTGTTCCTCCTATTTTCATCTTATATCAAGGGTATTGCCCATTACCGGACACCCTAATTAACACTATTTCAAGATACGTTCCCTAAAGTAAATCCTACCACGCAATCTCCCAAACGGTATATTTATGTAGATTCCAACGCGCCCTTCATATTATATATTCCGGTGCGACAGCCAAGCATTTGTTTTATAACTATAATAACAGTGATGGATTGACAATTCCGCCACTTCCATTCGCATATTTCAGCTTACCTGGATATACTGCAATAATACAATCACATTCCCGAAATCCCTGCTGCTGGGAGCGCAGCTCTACTTTGTCCGGTACAACACCTATCAACATTCCATTTTCTATTCCCACACCGCTATATGGAATCATCCGCAGCCTCGTTGCCCAGTCATAGGATAGCGCATCATATAATTCTTCTATATGATATTGCTCAAACAGCACATATATTTCCGGCTGCATAAGTGGACGTAAACGTGATAATTCTACCACTGCCACTGCCTTTCCAGTCAATGGGTCTTTCAGTTGATTCCCTGTGTCAAGCAGCACATCCACCTCTGCTGTCATTTCCGCATAGGTAATGCGCAGCCGTCCCAAAATCCCCTGACGCATGAGAAACCCTTTTAAATATTTGACTACTAGTGTAACTGCCAAAAATACCGTCACTGCCGTCACCAGCAGTACTTTCCATGGCAAGTTCAAATAAATGCTGCCGCCCGACACAATTGCGCCCAGTCTGCTACCAAACCCTGTGAAATAAATAAGTCCTGTGATACCGCCTCCAAATATAAAGCTCGTCAGATAAAATACCGTAACTGCCCGCAACAACTCCCGCCAGGTCTTCACCCAAAATGCGATACAGACCATAATCACGGAAACTGCCACTTTTGCTGCCAACAGATAGAGTGCAGAAAGTTTCGGAAAAAATACGCAGACTGCATAAATGCCGCCAATGACTGCCGCAATTAAAATTCGCCACCACCGCGTCCGCACACCGGCAATTTTTGTGCTGCACCATAGCAGCATACCGTCTATCATCATATTTACTAAGAATAATACATCAATATAGACTACCGGCATTGTCCCTCCTCCACTTCTTTTCTATATAGCAATTTCCAGTTTGCCATTGTCGCAGGTACACCGCAATACTATGGAGATTGTGAAACAATCTTTTCCGCTATTGCTTGCGTCCATTTATTATACCACTTTTTTCCAGTATTTTTTGTAGAATTTTGCGTTCCCACAGACTTTTTTTTGGCAGTTTCCCGTTTTTCCTGTCAAAAAAAAGCCGCCATGGACAGATTCTCTTCCATCCATAGCGGCTTATATTCTCTGATATATAATCAACTTCTTATCTAAAGTTTAACTAGTCGTTAATCACAATCAACGTTGCTTCATAACTGCCGTTTGTTGGTGCGCAAAATGCCGTAATATCATCGCCTGCCTGAATATTCCGCACCATTCCCGTACTACCGTCCTTATAGGTCACTTTTGCCTTGGTGACAAAAATCAACTCATTAATGCCCTCCAGTTTGACATAGCCGTAGGAGGTATTAACATATTCCACCACACCATTGATGGTTGAGTTCTCGCCCACCGCTGAAACCGAAATAGAAACGACTGTGCTGCCTTCTATTTTCACTGTCACTTTGTCTCCCAAGCGCAGTGCATACACATCCGCCGCAGTAGCATTGCGGGTAATTTCCGCCGTATTTTTCAAACGATACTCATGTTCTGTGCTGTCCTTTTCGCGAATTGTGATTCTGGGGTCCTCCGTATCAACCACAATCTGCACAATGCTCCCTTCCACCGTTTGCTGTTTGCTGGTGGCAGTCAGCGAAGTAATAATACCATATGTTAATGTCAGCGAAACACTGTCGCCTACCACAATATCCGCCAAACTTGTCGTTTTTCCGTTTTTCCGCACTTCTACATTCGGGTCCACAGTATATTTCGTCGACGTCCCTCCAGCTTTCACAGTAAGTTTATATTCCGGCAACAATTGGATATCCTCCACCGTCCCGCTTGCTGTCTGTTTTTTATCCTCTGCACGGATTTCAATAATTTTGCCGCCCTGCAGCGTTATGGTCACAGCATCACCATCCTGTAAGTCTGCAATGGTTCTGTTTGCACTACTTCCTTTATAAATTGCCACACTGCCTGCCATAAGATATTGTTTGGTTTCTGCGGTAATGGGGTCTCTTACATAAACCAGCGTTCCCTCTGTCACATTCTGATATTTGGAATAGATACCGGATACCGTTTCCACCGATGTCGGAGAAAGCGCCTCCACCAAACGTACGGTTCCACTCTTCTCAATATTAACAACGACATCCGCCCCTGTCGCAATTGTGTTTGCAGCTGCAGCCGCGCCGTCCAGCCGCACCAATGCTTTTGTCGTCAATGTATAAACCTTAGATGTATTATCGGTGTCTCGTATTTTCATTTCCTGTTTCGCGTTATCATAAGAAACCATGTTGCCCCGCACCACCGTCACCGGAAAGTTTCCCATCACACGGTAAAGCAACGTTGCCATTTGTGCACGTGTCACTTCTCCCATAGGATTGAACATGTTTTCGTCCATTCCATTCATTAAACCATTTGATACGGCAAATCCCACATAAGGTTTTGCTGCCGCCGGAATATCTGAAGCATCGGTAAACGGTAGCGATGGTGCCAATGCTGAATTTCCAACATCATTATTCCAAAGAAGTTTCGTCAGCAGGATTGCTGATTCATAGCGTTTCAGCGCCGTGCCCGCCTCTTCATCTGCGGCATATAGTTTCAAATCATCTTTTGTCAGAATTCCTTTATACATTAGATAGGATATTTCACGTTTATACGCAGTGTTGTAGAGCACTAAATCATTCTTATATGCTTCCACTGCTGCCGAAACATATTTCGCATTTTCCGCTTCATCTACTCCTGATACACGCGCCATCAGAATCAGTGATTCTATTTTGGATACACTGTTTTCCGGTTTAAACGTATTATCGCCGTATCCTTTGATAATACCACTGTCCGTCATGTTTTCAATTGCAGTGCGCGCCCAATCCCAGCGCGTATCACCCATGTCACTAAATGCTGCCCATGCTGCTTGCTGCAATATCATACAGCCGCACAGCGCCACCATCGCTATTTTCTTTTTCATTTGTATCCACTCCCTTACACATCAATCTATTTCCGTTTCCTTATAGAAAGAGGGTA
>CATIYX010000217.1 GCA_949739095.1 uncultured Clostridia bacterium
AGCAACGGCGCGCTGACGGTGGAAGGACCGCGGGACAAAAACGGAAAACCCTTGGAGGACGGCAACGGGATTGAACTGACGCCGGAAAAAGGGCTGGTGGTGACGAATCAGGGGAATGGGTTTGAATTGTGCATGAACGCGGCAGTGGGGCTGTATTTCAAGGCGAATGCGAAACAAAGCTATAATCCTGTGAGCATGTCAAATCCGTCGTCGGACTTGTCGGACTATACCGTGATGATAGACACGGAAGGGAATGCCATGTTCCGCGGAGACTTGTTTGCAAGACGGCTGTTTTTGCAAGAGATAGGCGGACAGAACATCATCACCTATATAGACGGAAACAAGAACGACCCCAAAATTGATGGGAAATGGATTAAGGCGCAGGGATTGACAGTACATGACCCACATAATGAGCATATTTTTGAGGTAGACGGTTATAAAGGGTTTATGACGGCAACGGACTGTGACTTGATGTTTGTAAGTGCGAATCAGAAAAACAACACAATCTATATCAATCCAAAAGATGGTATCATGATTTTGGAAGGAAATCCAGGCAGAGATGAAATCAAAAAGAATCAGGCAATCAAGAAATTCTGGGTAGACACAAACGGCAATATTAGTATGCGGGACGCGACGGTGCAGGGAACCATCTATTTTGACAAAATGATAGGAATGAGCCAGCAAGACTATGTATTTCCGCCCCAAAAAGACGCGCTCTATGTGGATATCAGACCCAATGGGTTTAGGGTTATGCAGGACACGAAAGCAGATGTCAACAGCAGCGGACAGCCGATATCTGCAAAACGGCTGCAAAAGCTGGGAATCGGTATCATGATGGACACGCTGTGGAACAATGCGGATGGAACGGATACCGGCAGGCAAGAGGAAAAAGCGGTGATTATTCTTGGTGCGGGTGAGGACTATACGCCTTCAGATGAACTTGTTGCGCCGAACGGAACATTTTGTATCAAAAAAGGAGACAGTAACACCGTCTTTGACTTTACAGGACATAGTAACTACGGCATACGTTTTTACCACATGTCGGACGGTTCGGACCAGAGAATTGAAATTCTTGGAAAAGAAGTGTTGTTTCATGTTGATAATGATAATGTACGAATAAATGAATCGAAGGTAACGACAGAAGATGATTTAAAAACGGCTATTGAACAGGCAAAACAAACGATACAAGATTGGGTCAATAGCCGGTTGGGGTCAGAAATTGGTTCAAACACAACGGTTGCCCAATGGTGCCACAACAACTTTGATAACCAAGAAGCTTGACAAAATCAAGAAATGTGATATACTGAAAACAGGAAAAATCATAAAATTTGGACAATTGGAGGAATGGACGTGAAAAAGTATATTGCGGGATTTGTAGCAGGTGCCTTGGTTTCCACCGGAATTGCGCTGGCGGTGGAATATCAAATAGAGCCGAATCCCTATCCGGTGGTAATCAATGGGAGAGAGCACAACATTGAAGGATATAACATCAACGGAAGAAGCTATTTTCAGCTGCGGGATTTGGGAAAAGCGATGGATTTTGCCGTAGGCTTTCAAAATGAGCAGGTGGTGGTGGATGGCAGCAAGCCGAACAGCGAAGTGCTGGACAGCACGCCGACGCCGACTGCTACCCCTAACCCCAATGCGATGACAAAAGAGGAATTGGTAAAGGCGGTAAATGAAATTGATGTGACGCAGTGGATGGATACGAATACCTATTCACCTGCTGCTTCAAATGCTAATGTCACTGCATCGGATGGGGTTCGGGTTTATATAGTAAATGATGTATTAAGTGTAGGTCGATATGATATTTTAGCCAAATATAATTTGGAAAAAAAATGTCAATTTATGTCGAGTGGGGATTTGACAATGCGGTTAGAAACATATACCGGTAGTTTTGTATATGATGGAGAACCGTTGATAGAGGTAGTACCTAAACGTTATAAAACAGGATATATTCCATTGGACTACTACGAAAAAGTGCTGTTACCGTTTCTGAAAGCATATTTTGAACTTGGTTAATGAGAGAGGGGAAATTTCCCCTCTCTTTTTCATGTTACAAAATTCAACAGAAGTCGACGAATAATTTATAGAAAAGGATATAAAAACAGCTAATAAAAGATAAAATTCAACAAAAACCGACAAAATACGCAAATTATGACCTTATAGAATCGGACAATAGGAAAATTTTGCCCCATCTTCCGAAGATTTAGAGGACTACACCGTGATGATAGACACGGAAGGGAATGCCATGTTCCGCGGAGATCTGTTCGCGAGACGGCTGTTTTTGCAAGAGATAGGCGGGCAGAACATCATCACCTATATAGACGGGAATAAGGACAACCCTAAGATTGATGGGAAATGGATTAAGGCGCAGGGATTGACCATCTATGACCCGGACGGCGATTATGAATTTGAGGTGGACGGCTCAACTGGGCAGATGGTTGCGACTAACTGCGTGTTGACGTTCATAGCAAATGGCGGTAAAAATGTTATTACGATAGACCCGACAAGCGGAATTGTTATCTACAAAAACAAGAACAAGCCGGACGAAGAAAAAGTGTTTGAGCTGGATATGAACGGCGAAGTGCGCATGAAAGGAACGCTGCATTCCAGCACGATATATTCCTCGCAAATCTATGGAACGTCGGAAGACGCCTATAATAACACAGGAGAAGCAAATATCTTTCCGGCTATGACGGACAAAAGTTTCAACATCACGCAATATCCAGGTGGCGGAAGCGAGCCGCTACATAAGTTCGGCGTGACAGTAGACCCGCGTGATGATAGCGTTGTTATGTTACTAGGGACTGGTACAGGGGACGGACCGGTAATAAACGATATAAAATATCGACCAGGGGCATTTGCGATTCATAAAGGTTCAAAAACCACTATCTTAATGTTAATAGATAATAACATGTCAATTAGTTTTGATACAGAAGATGTATATAACAGCGAAGGTGGAAATGCGATAACATTAAGAGCAGGCAGGGTCTATGTTCACTCGGAAACAAGAGGTAAAACAGAAGAAATTGCAACATTACCTTTCGTTAATGAAATTCAATTAGATTTACAAACCCAAGTAACAAATAATCAAAAAGAAATAGCTAGATTAGCTAGAGAAATAGAACAATTAAAAAGGCAATAGATAAAGTAAACTAATAAAGTAGAAGGGACTAATACCCTTTTACTTTATTAGTTTGTTTATAACAGGTAACATAGTCTCTAAATAAAATTCAACAGGGATATACGTGAGATGATCTTCAGAAATTGGTATACCAGTAATAATTGCCTCTCCACCATTTGTTATATCAACAATTTCTGTACTAGTATAACGATAATTTGTTAATCCGTGTTTTTTCATGTTATTTATGACCTCATGTCCTTGCACATATCCAACATCTCCGCCAAAATAATAAATTTCCAGCCCATCGGGAGTTTTAGAAAGTCTGGTAGTGGTAGTGGGTGTCGATGTTGCGGCGTCCGTCGGGGTAGGAGTTGCTTCGGGAGTAGGAGTCGCAGTGGAAGTTGGTGCGGGCGTAGCGTCTGTCACCACTTCTGCCTGCGCTTTTTCTTCGTTCCAATCCACTTTGATGCCTAACACGTTGCCAAGAGCGCGCAGCGGCAGATAGGTGCGGTCTTGAATGGTAACAACGGGCATGTCAAGTGTCACCGACGAACCGTTCACCACAACCGGAAAGTCAGCTTCTTCTGCCGTGAAGGTACGCAGATTGTTTGCAAATGCAAGAGAACCTGTCAAAACAGAGCCAATAACGATACCTGAAATAAGCTGTGTGTAATTTTTCATAAAAATGTCCTCCTCAAAGTGTCAAAAAGTCTAACTTTATTATACAGGGAGTGGAAAAAATTGCAATGCTAAAGCAGAAAAAACGTCAGACAAATTTCGACAAAATTGAATGATTGACAGAATTTGGAAATGTGATATAATATGATATACTAAAAATAGATTTGAAGTACTTCCCAAGCAGTATAAGATAGGATACCATATTACAAAATTCGATATTATTCGACAGGAATAAACAAATATAAAGCATACGACGAAATTCGACAACTTGGCGAGCGAAGTGGTAGCCTTATAGAATTGGACAACAGGGAGACGACTATGTTATCCACAGCCTCAATGAATATGTCAAAATAATATATAATTAGACAAAATACGACAAAATGTATCGTGAATGAATTGAAGAATGTGTCAAAATAAAAAATAGTTTTAAAATATGGCGAGTTTCGATAAGCACAGGCAATGGGAGGATAAAAATATATTTTAAAGCATTGGATGTGTAACGATAACCATTTAGATATATTTTTACAAAATAGTAGTTTATATTACAAAATATGACATAAAACGACAAAGCGTACGAAATGGCGTTTATCAGAAGGGGAAAATAGATTTGAACGAGTAGTTATGGGCATTCGCTATATAATAACATAATTAGCAAACATATGACATAATTCGACAAATATTGCGTTACGGCGTAAATTCGTGAAGGTGGACAGTTTGAATGGTCCTACCTCGCGTAGTCTTAACAGTCTGGGATGGTGCGATAGGTGTGATAAACACTAGGAATGTCGACATAATAAGAAAAATAGCGAAAAAAGTCGAAAAATAAAATAAAACGCGATAGGATGAAATGAAAAAATCAGTTTAGCAATGTAAAGTTTCGGATAAGTTCTCTTTCTTGATAACAGCGATTTTGAAATGTGCGCGTCCTCAAGGGGATGTCTAAATGGACTAGGTATGCCTGTGGGGAAAGTAATAAAAGAATAGTGGCTTTTCCAAAGAATGGAAAATGGGAAAGAAAAAGGGTCCTGCAAAAATGTAGGACCCTTTTTCTGCTTACTGATGTACATGTTGCAAAATTTCATTGCGCTCAGCGACCGGAAGTTTATGTAGATATTCATAGACGGAAATAAAACTTCTGCAGTCAATGTCTAGGTCGCGGTTTAATTTTTTGACTTGATAGAGAATGCTGTTGCGATGTAGATATAATTTTTTTGCGGCACGTGTCAGATTAA
The DNA here is from genome assembly GCA_949739095.1 of uncultured Clostridia bacterium. Classification (GTDB taxonomy): domain Bacteria; phylum Bacillota; class Clostridia; order RUG12999; family RUG12999; genus JAAWTG01. Next base: position 5,038 of record CATIYX010000217.1, read on the forward strand.
AATTATATCTGAGCAACATGATTAATAAGACTTTTTGTTCTTGATTAGGTATTTTCATTTTTAGTTCCCCTTTCTCTTTTTTTATGATTTCTTTTAGAACGGTAATATATAAATTTGTTATACAATAGGACGCGAAACAGCGCTGTCAAATAAGGGATGAATAGAGTGGTAATCCAGTATTTTTTGGTACTAAATGTTGGTAAGAACCAAAAGATATTGTTTTTTTAACCAATACTTGGTCTCATATACTATACTATTAAATTCGTTCTTTGTCAACAATAAAATTGAACTTTTGTCAAAAAAGAATAAAAAAAGAAGGATGTCGAAATTGGTGATTTTTAGAATTGACAGGCAATTACTATAGAAAAAATGGGAATAAAATTTATATAATGCACAAAAAACGAATAAAAGTATTGACAAATGATATCTTTAAGTGTAACATATAATTTGACAAAAATACAGAATATTTGACATTTGATTTTAAAAAATGTGAATTTATGCGAGGGGATAATGATGTATTCACCAAAGTTATATGATGTTAAAAAAATTCCATATCAGCGGTTGAAACAGTTCGGTTTTCAATTGGAAGAGGATAGAGAACAATCTTATATGGTAAGTCAGCAGGATAATATGTTATTTCGGCAAATACGCCTTATCACACAAGATGATGGAGACACGAATCCCTATATTGTATTTGTAGACTGCAAAAACGCTAAGAATGACCCGGAAGGGTTACATATGCTTATTCAAAATGGCTTTTATATTGGTGGACGGCATTTTAAAATCAGCGAGAGTTCTGCGTCCATGACAAGAAATGGTATTTTGAGTTTTGTTGACAGTGAAATTTATGATGAACTGAATCGGCGTGTATCTATGGGATGTGACATAAAACAAACTGTGTTGTCCAAATGGTATGCCTACCGTGGATTAATGCTGAGCGCGTGCCATTTGCTGCCAGAGTGGAAGCCGAAAGTAATTGTTGTTTCAGATTATATGCAGACGCTACCGCGGCAGAAAATTAAAAGTGTTTATGATAAAGAAATTGCATTTATTGACAAGGAAGGCAGGGAAAGAACATGGTGCCAAAAGGACATACGAGAAAACTGTGCAGATATCACAGTGAATACATTTGACGGCTGTGGCGTTCATCATCCTGCTATTACAGAGGTTCTGCAAAACAAGTTGCATACAGACCACAGACCGACAACGGTTTTGTGGCGCGCGCCATTCATAAAAGGTGTGACACATGAAATGGATTATACGGTTTTTTGGCAGGAACGCGGCGTTACAAAAATTAGTGACATTTGGGGCGTGGCGCATGACGTCAGAGAACCGATGATTATTTTAACGGAGAGTATGTA
>CATIYX010000218.1 GCA_949739095.1 uncultured Clostridia bacterium
AACCTTACTGAATTGCCGAATATCGGCAAAACCCTTGTGCAACAGTTGGAAGACATCGGTATTCATACGGCGCAAGAACTGGTTGACCTCGGCAGCCGCGATGCATGGCGGCGCATTCAGGCAAACGACCCATCCGCCTGCTATCACCGTCTTTGTGCGTTGGAAGGTGCTATCCGCGGCATACGCTGGCATGATTTACCGACGGGTTTAAAAGCAGATTTGAAGGACTTCTATCAGTCCCACAAGCTTTGACGAAGGAAGGAACTCGCATGAATGGATATAGCGCATGTTTAAACGGTATAAACTGCAAATATAACGGAAAAAACAATCTACGGGAGGACATCCGCAAAAAATTTGAAGCCGAAGGCGGCGTACTGCTATGTCCCGAACAAGCGGGTGGACTGGGCGTCCCCCATCCCCCTTCGGAAATTGAAACAGGCTATGACGGCAACGACGTGCTGGCAGGTCGTGCCAAGGTGCTTTCCTGCGATGGCGAAGACGTGACCGCTGCCTTTGTGGAGGGTGCGCAACGGACGCTGCAAAAAGTGCTGGATAGCGGTGTGAGAACAGTCTATCTCAAACAAAGCAGTCCCTCCTGCGGCTGCGGACTGATATATGACGGTACATTTTCCGGCAAAAAAATTTCCGGCGATGGCGTGACCGCCGCATTGCTGAAACAGCACGGCATTGAAGTCATCCCTGTCGATTGAGATTCATTTTGCTTCCGCGCTGAAACCCACTGGACGGCAGAACATATAAAAAGCGTCTGAAGAATATTTCTTCAGACGCTTTCTTATCAAACATGCTTCCTATACAAGCCGGACTTCTATTTTAATAAACATTGATTCCTTATCCCAGATTGACTGTCACTTTTTTATCAAAGTCAAGTTTTATATTCTCCCCAAAAACGCCAATCTGCTGCAACTGCTGCTCCAGCGCCGGCGCACGGAATTCCGTCGGCATTGCGGCGTTTTCATTTTCCGCCGATGCATATACATATCTTGCCGTATAGGAATTTGTTTCATAGTGCACATCCACATATTTTGTGCAATTCAATTTTCCTCCCAGTTCCACAGGTTCACCGCTGCCATCATAGAATATAAATGCCGGTTCTGCTGCTGTAAATCCGTCTTTGTAATAATCTACCGCTATCTCTCCGTCCCGGAATGATATACCGGTAACAACAACTTTTCCATACTCGCTTACTTCCAATTCCAATGGGAAGTTTTCCACCGTATTTTTTACAATTTCAGGACTTTCATGACGCTCTGTAAATACAAACGGTACCAGATGAAGCTGCTTTATCTGCGGCGTCACACGAAGCAGTTCATAAGCATTGTTTGAAACGCCGTCTTTCTTTAATACAAAATCATTGTTCAAGATATCTAAACTGTTGCCATGTTCATCAAACACCGCAAACTGTTCCGGTCCTATCATCGTCTCCGGGTCGGAATCAGACTTTGTACTTGCAACCAACTGGCTGCCGAACGGTGAATAAATAAATTTCGTCAGCGTTGTTTCATTTCCCCATAACGGAATATTCAGTTCCTTGCTTACGGTATTGATTTTCACCGCTGATTTATCAATTTCCGCGTTCATATAGAGTATCTGTTCCAGTTCTTCTGCTGTCAATGTTTCTCCTGCATACACTTTGGTAGAAATATGGTTCATTTGTTGGATATTACTTTTCTGTTCATCATATGGTAGGCCGATCAACTCTAACTGGAAATTGTCAGACAACTCCAAGCCGGCAATATTATATTTTGCCGCAAACTTTAATGTATGTTCATTTACCTGATAACCGGCATAAGTATTATGATTATCCATATCGGCACCTGCACCGTTCAGCAAACACATTACCCACACATTTGGCTCACCAGTACTGCTGTTATACAATGCATTTTCTGCTTGGAGCGTGTAGAACACATGCACAAAATTGTCGTCTGCCGCCACATTATCCAACGACAATGTATAACCGTCCTTGCTGATACTTTTTCCGACAGAATGATTCCAAGCTGCAAGCTGTTCGATATTTGAAATTTCCACCGCCTCTTCGCTTTGAAAATAAGAAATGATTTCTCCGATTTTCTCTCTAAACGCTGCGGAAGCAAACACTGTCGTAAACGCAAGCGTACCTATAACTGCCGCAAGCAGAATCGTCCTTTGTCTTTTTCTTTTCATCAAAATGCTCCTTTCCTGCGGTTCAGCATGGAGACGGCACATTACAATGTCCGTTATTTTTTTTGTATCAACACGAAGCGTACTGATAGTCATATCTTCCAAACTTCTGATTTCTAAATCCTCTGCTAGGCTTTTTTTTGTTTTCATAACAGTTCCTCCATATCTGATAACCGTTCCTTTAATTTCTTTTTTCCTCTGGATAGCTTGGTTTTCACGGTTGACTGGTTTAAATCCATCACCGCCGCTATCTCTCTAATTTTTTCGCCATACCAATAATATCGGACAAAAATTTCATTATCCGGCTCTCCGAGTTCCATAACAGCATTCCAAAGAAACGTTGCTTTATCATTTTCAATGCAAGTCTCCTGAACATTATCTTCACCCTGAATTTCCAGTTCATCAAGCTGTATATAATCGCCGGACTGTTTTTGTAATTTCCTTGCAGCGAGCCGCTTCGCTATGCCTGTTATGTAATTTTTAATGCTTCCTTTTTTCGGGTCTATGTAGTTTGCATTTTGCCAAAGTGCGATAAATACATCGGAAACAATTTCTTCAATATCTTCACGCAGCAGAGATGCACCAACCTTTCGAAAAAGGACAACACTGATATATGGAGTATATAATTCTATTGCTGTTTGAAGCGCTGTTTGCCGTTTTTGTTTCAACTTGTTTAACAAACTGATTTCATTTATCATTTGTCTCCAACCTTTACCA
>CATIYX010000219.1 GCA_949739095.1 uncultured Clostridia bacterium
AGCCTTCTTCAAACACCTTCACAACAGAATTGCCGCTCTGATATACGGTTTTATGCGCCCGCCCTACAAGGACCTTACTGTTTTCTAACTTCATCAGGGATTCCTCCTTACATTATGATTCCGGCTGCTGCGCGGCAGGATAATACCCGCCGCACCTGCACTGCCATTTTTTATTTTCCGTAATAGGATTTCAGATACAGCTCTTTGATTTCAGAAATCAGAGGATATCTCGGGTTTGCACCGGTACACTGGTCGTTAAATGCCTGTTCGCACATCTCATCCAGCGTATCCAGGAAATCTTTCTCTGTAATACCATAATCTTTGATGGTTTTCTTGATACCAATTTTTTCTTTCAAGTCTTCCAGTGCAGCGATGAATTTTTCAAATGTATCCTTGTCATCTTTTCCAACAATGCCGCAGAAATGCGCCGCTTCCACATAACGTTCAAACGCGTGCGGATACTGATATTGTGAGAAAGTACCCATCTTGGTCGGTACATCCGCTGCATTGTAGCGCATGATGTTTGTCAAAATAATAGCATTTGCCACACCGTGCGGCAGGTGATGATATGCACCCAGTTTGTGCGCCATGGAGTGATTCAGTCCCAGGAACGCATTTGCAAATGCCATACCTGCCATGCAAGCTGCATCCGCCATTTTTTCACGTGCAATCGGGTCATTTGCACCGTTTTCATACGCGCTTGGTAGGTATTGCAGCACGTTTTTCATCGCTTTGAGCGCCAGACCATCCGTATAGTCTGTTGCCATAACGGAAACATATGCTTCCAGCGCATGGGTCATAACGTCGATACCAGACGCGCTGGTCAGACCTTTCGGCTGACTCATCATGTTGTCTACGTCCACAATTGCCATATTCGGCATCAGCTCGTAGTCTGCGAGCGGATATTTCACGCCGGTTTTTTCGTCTGTGATAACCGCGAACGGCGTCACTTCAGATCCGGTTCCGGAAGAAGTCGGGATTGCAACAAAATATGCTTTTTCACCCATTTTCGGGAAGGTATAGACACGTTTACGGATATCAATGAAGTCCATTGCCATGTCCATGAAGTTTACATCCGGATGTTCATAGAGCACCCACATAATTTTTCCTGCGTCCATTGCACTACCGCCGCCCAATGCGATAATCACATCCGGCTCGAAAGAACGCATTTGTTCTGCACCTTTGGTTGCGCATTCCAGCGTCGGGTCAGGCGCAACTTCATAGAAGCAAGTATGTTCAATGCCCATTTCATCTAATTTATTTTCAATTGATTTCACATAACCATTTTTATACAGGAACGAGTCGGTGACGATGAACGCCCGTTTTTTACCCATTACACTGCCGAGTTCATCCAATGCTACCGGCATACAGCCTTTTTTGAAATATACTTTTTCAGGCGCTCTGAACCAAAGCATGTTCTCTCTCCTCTCAGCAACCGTTTTCACATTCAGCAAATGTTTCACGCCAACGTTCTCCGAAACAGAGTTTCCGCCCCAGGAACCACAGCCCCACGTGAGGGACGGCGCCATTTTGAAGTTATACAAATCGCCGATACCACCGTGGGAGGAAGGTGTGTTCACCAGCACACGGCAAGTTTTCATTGCCGCAGCATGTTTTGCCATTTTTTCTTTTTCCGCTGGATGGATATACAGAGAAGATGTATGTCCATAACCGCCATCCGCAACCAAACGCTCCGCTTTTGCAATTGCTTCGTCAAAATCTTTTGCTTTATACATTGCCAACACCGGAGACAGTTTTTCATGTGCAAATTCTTCGGAAATATCAACTGATTCCACTTCACCAATCAAAATTTTCGTCTCTGCCGGCACTTTCACACCTGCAATTTCTGCAATCTTCGCTGCAGGCTGACCTACGATTTTCGCATTGACAGCACCATTGATGATAACCGTCTTACGTACTTTATCCAGTTCTGCACCTTTAAGGAAATAGCAGCCACGCATCTGGAATTCCTGTTTCACATGTTCATAAATGCTTGCCAATACTGTTACAGACTGCTCTGATGCACAAATCATACCATTATCAAAAGTCTTGGAATGAATGATGGAGCTAACTGCCATTTTAATGTCTGCTGTTTCGTCAATGATAACCGGTGTATTTCCAGGTCCCACACCAATTGCCGGCTTACCGGAAGAATAAGCTGCTTTCACCATGCCGGGACCACCTGTTGCCAGAATAATGTCCGCACTTTTCATCACTTCATTGGTCAGTTCCAAAGACGGAACGTCAATCCAGCCAATAATACCTTCTGGTGCGCCCGCTTTCACTGCTGCATCCAGCACAATTTTTGCTGCTGCAATGGTGCAGTCCTTTGCACGCGGATGGGGGCTGATAATAATTGCATTTCTGGTTTTCAGCGCAATCAGCGTTTTGAAAATTGCTGTAGACGTTGGGTTTGTTGTGGGGATAACCGCCGCAACCAGTCCAATCGGTTCCGCTACTTTTTTCACACCAAATGCCGTATCTTCTTCAATCACTCCGCAGGTTTTAGTGTTTTTATAGGCATTATAGATATATTCTGCCGCATAGTGGTTTTTAATGACTTTGTCCTCCACCACACCCATGCCGGTTTCTTCCACTGCCATTTTTGCCAGCGGAATTCTTTCTTTGTTTGCCGCAAGTGCTGCTTCATAGAAAATTTTGTCCACCTGCTCCTGCGTGAAGTTTGCAAACTGTTTCTGCGCTTCGCGCATTGCGTTCATTTTTGCAATCAACGCTTCAACATTGTCAATGACTGCAGGGATTTCTGTTTTTTTTGCCATTTTATTTACCTCCCAAAATAACGTTCCAACTTTTCGTTACTGGTTTGCCGTAACGTGCTTCATTACTTTGACATTTATTTAACAATCTTACTAATACCATTATATCCCATTGTTAAATAAATGTCAATGTTTTTTTGAGATTTATTTTTTTCCGGCAACCAAAATTTCACCTGATTCAGAAGCGATTTTTGTCTAAAATGATTGTTTGCATAAAACTGCTGCTGCTGCTTCCCTTTCCCATCACTGTAAAACACTATTTTTATCACTATTATAACATTACAAAACAAATCGTGTATCAACCAAGTATCCTGCTTCCACCAATTCCGTTTTCCAGTTATTTTCTATTATAATATAAACGACCACAAAAAACAAGTCTCCCCTTTTATCACTTCTATTTTTATTGGCATATTTTCCCAAATATTGTTACAACCTTCCGTCACTTTGACGAGACTATACCATAATCCCTTTTTTCATGAAGAGAATTGTTTCCATAACACACCGTAGAGGAAACAAAAATGGCGGATATTGAGGGGCAAGGGATGCTTGCCACGGAGTTGTACAGATTCGTAGCACGACTTAGGCGTGCGACAAAACACCCCCTCGGAATGTAGTCACAAAAAAAAGACCGGAGACATTATTTCCGTCCTCGGTCCTTTTTATATATGAAGCACTCGCTTATTTCTGCACGGTGATTTTCACTGCCGGCGTCTGTGGTGGAATGCTCATGGTCATCATGTTTTTGTGCACTGCTTTGATTTCCATTCCTTCTTTCAAGTCTTCCAATTGCAGTGCTTTTCCATCTTCATCCACGATTTCTGTTTCTTCACCTACCAGCAAGATAGTCTGTGCATTTGGGTCTTTTTCGTCCCCAATTGTCACGCGACCTTCTTCTGCGTCAACTTCTGCAATGGTTCCTTCCAGTTCTGCTGTTTCTGGCACCTGTGCTGCATCAACATCTACCACTTCAATTTCATAGGCAAATATCTGCGGTGGTAAGCTTTTGGTCATTGCAATGGAATGAATCACACGAATGCTATCGTCCGCTTTGATATCTTTTAACTCAATTTCTTTTCCGTCTTTGGTGATTTTTGTTTCGTCTCCAACATTGAATACAACCTGTGTTTCCGGTTTTTCAATGTCTTCTCCTGTGACAATCTGCTGCGCTTCCACATCAACCTCTAACACTTTTGCAAGACTGGTCTCCGTTTCGCGTTCTTCCACTATTCTCACGCTTACCGGAACATTCTGCGGCGGTTCACTTGCCGTCATAATATCTCCATATACAACGTTGACCTTCATTCCTTCCGTCAAATCGGCAATTTTGATATCATTGCCGTCTTTGCCCACCAGTTTCGTTTCCTCACCAATATTCAGAACGACTGTATTGCCTGTGAGCGTTTCCACTACGATGCTGTTTTCTCCCACTTCGGAAACAATTGCGGTATCAATACCTTGCGGTGCCGCTTCGCCTGTTTCATCCGCTTCTGTGATAGCCACTGTACCTGTCGGGTCAATGGTAACGGTTGTATGTAAGATTTCATCCGCAAATTCTACCGGCACGAAGGTTGTTCCTTCAATTTCAACCGGTGCTTTGCCCAACGGCATGGGCGCTGTTTTTGCAAAAGTATATCCATCCACACCGATTTGCAATGTGATGAAATTTGCGCCGCGTGTCAGCCATACGGATTCTGATTCGCCGACCCATTCTACTTCAAAACCTAACGCTTCTGCGATTGCGCGAAGCGGAATCATCACTTTGTCGCCGTCCATGTAGCCTTTTTTCTCCAGCTGCACGCCATTTACTACAACAGCATAGTCTCTCGCTGTGCTCACTGCCGTTGTCATCACGCCTTCTCCACGGTCAATCGGCTCCCGACCTTCTACATATTCCGCCATCGCTGTGCTGGCAGATAATACCGTTACAGCAGCAGTAAGCGCCAAAATCTGATTTCTCTTTTTCATAAACGAATACCTCCTGTTTTTATGTATATTTTTATATTTTTTCTTGAAGTCTTTTTTGTGACTCATCCTTTTAGACGCACACTATAGAAAAAAGTTCCAAACGTGGGATGGAAAATTTTTTAACCACAGCAAACGCACACTATAATAGCAACGCACACTATTGCAAACGCTCCTTGTTTCAAATGCGAAAAAATGTTTGACTATCCCGCCTCAATATAGTATACTTAACATACAGGAGTTGAACATATCTATGAACCGAATGCAACAATTATTAGGATATACACGTCGGTGTGTGGATACCTATCAAATGATTCAGCCGGACGATAACATTGCTATAGGCGTATCGGGTGGTAAGGACAGCGTCACGCTACTTATGGTATTGGCAGCGCTGCGCCGTTTTTATCCCAATCCGTTCCGGCTTGTGGCAATCACACTGGACATGGGATTTGGCGGCATGGATTTTACGCCGGTGGAAACGCTCTGCCGCGACCTTGATGTGCCTTTTGTTCTGGCAAAGACGGACATTGCGCCGGTTATTTTTGATATCCGTAAAGAAAAAAATCCCTGCGCACTATGCGCCAAAATGCGCCGTGGTGCGCTCCATGAAGCGGCACTGCGTAACGGTTGCCACAAGGTAGCGCTGGGGCATCACCATGACGATGTATTGGAAACATTTTTACTTTGTCTATTCAATGAATCGCGTATCAGTTGTTTTTCCCCCGTCACTTATCTGGACCGGCGGGATATCACACTGATTCGTCCGCTGCTCTATGTGCCGGAATCGGAAATCAAACGTTTTGCGGCGGAAGAAAATATTCCTGTTATACACAATCCATGTCCGGCGGACGGACACACGCAAAGAGAAGAAATGAAAACTCTGCTGCACACGCTGGCACAGGAACGACCTGGACTGCGGGAGCGTATGTTCCGCGCCGTGGAACATTCCGCAATTCCCGGCTGGCTGGGCGGTGAGTCTACACAAAAGGAGGTTATATCTCATGAAAAATAAGTTTTGGTCAAGTTTTGTCGGCTGTATTCTGATTCTTTTAGGTGTTACCTGGCTGGGTAATGTTGCCAGCTGGTGGGATTTCGGACTATTTACGGGCTGGTGGTCGTTTATACTGATTGTTCCGGCGCTCTACTGGATATCGCAGCGCGGTCCCAATTTCGGCAATGTGTTTTTGCTGATGCTCGGCGTACTTTGTTTGGGCGAATCCTATCATCTGCTGGGGAAACATGTCACCGTCTGGTCTTTAATTCTGCCGCTTTTCGTCATTCTCCTCGGTTTGAATACATTGGTGAAGAGTTTCACACGTGGCTGGAAACTGAAAAATTTGAATGCAACCAATCAGGAATATCCCTCCTATCATGTGATATTCACTTCTAAAACAGACGTAAACAAAACGCAAGATCTCAAAGGCGCAGAAATGACTGCATTGGGCAGCAAATTGATTGTGGAT
>CATIYX010000220.1 GCA_949739095.1 uncultured Clostridia bacterium
ACTGGTCTGACCGGTACCGGACAGAACCGCATCCCCTGAGAAATATGTGTTACCGCTTAAGCAAGTTACAAAAACCGAAGCGCCCGGACCTGTCATGCTGATAACAGTTTCCTGTGTTGTGATATTCTCAAAAATTTCTGTCGGACGGAGATAGGAGGCCCCGCTTTTGATTAAGTATTGTGCAGCGCTTCCCCATGCATAAAGCTTATTATCTGTTGTAATAACGCCCATCAACTGAGATTCGGTCGCCACAATATAATGACCTTTTTCTGCCGGAGCATTTTCACTGCCGGGGCCAAGTGCTGGATAAGGTTTTGCTGTGTCCTCAGATCCCGGTGACCATGGTTGTCCCGAGTTTTTGCCGTTCCCCAGTTTTCCGCAGGAACTGCTGCCCCATGTCCAAACCGTTCCACGATCGTCCAGCACGGCAATCGTGGAATAGTGCATGGAAAGCTGTTTGATAGTACGGCCTGCAAACTCAGAGCGTCCCGTCACATGATAGGGTTCAGATTTTTTCACAGTCGGAATAGAGCCGGACGGTTTCGGCTCTGTAATACTGTCGTCTGTCTGCCCATAGTTATTACCGATATTACCAAATCTGTTTTCGCCCCATGTAAAGATTTTACCGCTTTCTGTTAGGGCAATATTAGCATTACACCAACTGGCACAATACAGGTCTTTAATCACTTCGTCTTTACCAGTAACAGCTTTCATACCTGTCAACAATTCTTCCGTATCCACCCGATGACAGTCACCAGAACAAACGCCTGTTGAAACACCGGCTATTTCCCACCAAGAGACAGCATCATCTTTGATTGCTTTTACAACAACGCTATGGACACCGGTATTAATACTTACCGGCATTGCTCCGTCAAAGTCAAAATCAAATAAATTCCAAGTTTTCGTGTCAGCCAAATAGATGTGACCACCTTCTGTTAGTGCAGCCGTTGTCCAGTCATTTATCTGCGCCATTTTCACTGTTTCGCCACCAAACACGGCACGGTCAATTTTAATCGGCGATGTAATATTTGTTTGTCCTCCTACACCGATGGCGGTTGTAGTTCCGTTGGTTCCCCATACATAGAGGTCGCCATTCGCCACTTTTACCATAGAAGGATAGCCCGAACGGGTCGCGTTGGCTGCCTCTAGTTCTTCCACCGTTGCCGTACGCGGACGTGTTGACGCCGCACCGACTGAGGTAGTCGGCAAAACAAACATTGTTAGCAGCATAACTGCTGCCAGAAACATACTACATTTCCCTTTCATAAATTTACACTCCTTTTTATGTAATTGTGAAAATTACACCACTGTTTTTGTAGATAATGCCCCACAACAGCATCTACAAAATGTGGTGGGAACTAGTGCAAAATGTATACCTTTTGCAAAATCTAAGGTTCTGCAAGTTATAAAGCAAGAAATGGAAAGAAAGCAAAAAACATGTAGACAAATCAGATGAAATATAGTAAAATAGGAACGTAATGACTAGGCAAGATGTATAGTAAAAAGCTGTGGCAAAAGGTATAATTTTTGACAATGACATTAAATTTAATAACAAAAATAGGAAATCGAAATATACATTTGTTTTATGAAAACGGGATGTGTGTTTCGTTTTTTTTTGAGAATAAGCATAATAAAGATTCGCTGCTGCGTGATATCTATACCATATGTTTCCCAATCAATGTTAAAGCGATATAGGCAAAAAAAGAAACCCGCAGCAAGTGGGGTTAGCATACGGGTCTCTTTTTTGTTCATTGCATAATCTATACCATTCCCCTCTACGAATTTATTCAGGCACATACCCTTTTGGGGAAGATGTACGTGTGTTTAGGGGAGAAAGGCGGAGTGTGATATGCAAATCAATTAATATAATTAGCTGCAAATAGCAGTAATTACCGTTTGGTTGGTGAACTAAACAGAAAAAACGGAAATTTGATAAAAGAGGATAGAGATGGGGTGGAGGCTTGCTTTGAAGGAAACTAGATTTATACATGTTTGGCAAAGCAGAAAATTCTCCAAATGTGGGAAACCATTCTATCGTGAAACAGAGCTTCAGTTGAATCAAGAAACGTAGTAGACTGTATTCATAAATGTGTTATATGGCAATGCAAAAGGTATACATTTTGCAAAACTGAAGGTTTTGCAAGTTATAAAGCAAGAAATGGAAAGAAAGCAAAAAACATGTAGACAAATCAACTAAAATATAGTAAAATATGGAGAAAATAACTAGATAAAATGTATAGTAAAAGATGTGGCAAAATGTATAGTTTTTACAAAAAAATTAATACTTATTTTGGCAAAAGGTATAAAAATGAAGAAATATATGGACAAATCCACCGAAAGGTGATAAAATAATAAAACAGAAAACAGGTGGGGTACATCTGAAACAGACAGATGCATTTTTCATCGGTTTTCGCTGCTGATTTTGTTACATAGTGTTGTGGGGCATTTGTGACAGTAAGCGGCAGTATGGACTTTTATTACATATAAGAAGGAGTGTTGGATTCATGAAGAAGAGAATGGGGTTGTTTCTAGCGCTTTCCATGATAATTGGACTGCTAGCGGCACCTGTAGCTGCTCAGGCAGCGTCAAGCGTTTATGCGCCGGCGGCGACCAAAGCGCAAATTATGGATATGCAGGACAAATACACTAATTCGCAAAGCGCCAGTTATATGATACAGGATGGGGATTTGTATCGATGGGGTTCTGGTGTTGTAACGCCGGAGAAAGTGAATTTCGGTGAAGAAAAAGTGAAAATCATCCGCGTTTCTCACGTAAGTCAGCTTGCCCTGACAGAAAGCGGAAAAGTCTATGGCTGGGGCGGAAACTATGATTGGGTAGTCTGCCCACATGCAGAAAAAGACGGTTACAACGGCGGACAGTTTACAGAACCGCAACTTTATCCGCAGTCTGATTTTGGCGACGAAAAAGTGGTAGATATCCGCATTGCCAGATATGCAGGGGCGGCGAAAACGGAAAGCGGTAAATGGTATTTTTGGGGCACCAGACCGTATGTGGGTATCTTTGCGGAAACGAAAACCAGTGATACACGCTATCCGTTTGTGATGTCTGATACATTTAAAACGCTGATTGGCGGACGGGAAATTGCCGACATTCAGTTTATAGCGCATAGCAGTACTACTTTAGTATTGACAACGGATGGCGAGTTATTTGTCTTTGGTACCTATAGCGGACGCGGCGATGAAATGGTAGACGGCAAAAAAACAATAATAAAGCCGTCAGAAGCGGAAACGGACAAACCGTATCAGGTTACGGCGGCGGGGAACGCCATGGCGGGACGCAAAGTGAAACAAATTAGTTCCGCTAACGTCGATTATATTATGGTATTGGACGATCAAGATTGCGTTTGGACTTGGGGATCTCCGACGACAGATAGTGGAAGCTATGCATCAACGGGACGTGAGGATATCAATTTAGATGACCAGAATGCGGGGTCGCATTGGTCTAACACGCCCAAAATTGCATTTAATGCTGCACGCTATGGTAAATCGATTACAGCGATTCAGGCATATAAAGTGGGCAGCGTTATCTACTGTGATGACAATACTATTTATGCGGCAGGTATGAGTGCGAATCAGTGGATGGGAACAGCATATGGCACAGCGGTAAATCAATATGTTCAGGTGCTGGAGACGGTCAGCGCAAAGGAAACTATTTTGTCCGTTGCTGTTGGTCGTTCGGGTGCCAATGTGATTACAGCAACCGGTAATAGCTATTTTGCAGGAGATAACAGTAGTGGTGCGGCAGGAAATGGAACAACTGATAACCTTCCGGCAGGTGAAGTGGAATATTCGCCGTTACCGGACATGCCACCAATGAAACCGCAGTCCAAAAACCAGCTGTCCATGACAATTGCCACCACAACGCTGGAAGGTAATCCGATTGTCTATTCTTCAGAAAACGGAAATATTGACGATGTACAAATTAAAGTAGGACAGCGGTTTACAGTTAATATTTATATGGAAGACTTTGCAAAAATCAATGCTTTCTATATTCCGCTGTCATTTGACCCCCAATATTTGCAGGTGGTGGACGACACAGGACGTGCGTATTCAAAGGATGCGGAAGCACACCCAGGATTTAATGGAAAATCAGGTCTGAAAACAAAACTGAAAACAGAAGTATATAATCCGGATGCAATCAGCACGGCGTGGATTGGCGGCGTATTGACAGACAACGCCAGTCTGCCGGTGGTAGACAACGAGACAGGATATGTATCTGTTATGGGTGTCGCGGATTCGGATGGGGATTTGAACTGTAGAATTTCCGGCAAACAGCTTATGTATAGCATAGAATTCGTGGGAATTGATGAAACACCCAGCATTCCGAGTGTTATCAAAACGAATTTTGATATTACATCGGAAAAAGACGTGACATGGCCGCGCAATGCGCAGTGGTTCGCATGGAAAGATAAAAACGCAAATGTTGAAGAAGGTTGGGACTTTGAAGAGCCGGACTTTTTTGATATGCGTTTTAACATTGTGCCGCTGGACGACATGTTGCTAAATCTGTATCGAGATGAAACAACACTGGTACAGGACAAGGAAACGGTAGGTACCACGGAATATTATACCATTGATAAACGGAACCTGAATGCAAAATATAGAGTTGTGACAAGCCCGAGTCCGGTATATGCTTCCTATCCGAATATGGATAGTTGGACATGTGAATTTGCAGACAGCAATGGGACAACAGCAACTGTTTCGGATTATATCCAAATTTTGGAGAATGATAATCCGACCTATTTTGAATTCCAGATTGACCCGATTATCGGCAGCAACACCAATGTGCTGGACAGCGAAGATGGAACATTTGTGCCGGCATATATCAAAATTACAGGAATCAATGATAAAATTCCAAATACCAAAAATGGACCGCTGGGAAGCCGGACAATTTATATCATGATTACGGATAATGTGCCAGCGCCGGGCAGTGTTTCTATTAGCAATAAAGATGACTTTAACAATCCCGATGGTATCGGTGGAGTATTCCGTGTGAATGCTTCCTCCAAGATTGAATTTAGTAAAGCTCCATATAATCTCTCACTGGATGATACTTTCACTTTCAGAGCGGCATTCACATTGGCAGAAGGAATGGAAGAATGCAGCAAAGATGTGAAGTGGGAATTGTTAAATGTAGAAAAACGTGGTGAAAACGGAGAAATTCTGCAAACAAAACCGCTTGTGACAGATACCTCCGCGCCGGTGGTTATCACAGACACGCCGATTGTGGGTGAGGTGCCGACTTGTTCTGTTAAAGCGCAGACTTCGACGGATGATACAGATGATATTGTACTCAAATTGTCCTCGGCGATAGATCCGGAAATCTGCGACTATGTTTCAATAGATGTGCGTCTGGCTCCTTATGCTATTAACTATCCGAGTGATGTGATTACGCTAGTGTATGGAGAAGGGCTGAAACAGACCTATAATTTGAAAGATAAAATGACGGTATCACCTGTGGATGCGGTGGACTATACTGTTGAATACATCAGCAAGGTTCAGGTGGTAGACAACCGCAGCGGTGAAGGAGTTGTAACAAGAACGCAGCCGAATGTAACGGTTGACCCGAATACTGGAATTATGGCAACTGTCCGCGCAGATGCGGAATATAGCAAAGACTCCTATGACCTTGTTACAGTTCAGGCAAAAGTGATGCTTAAAGGAAAAGAGCAAATCATTCAAAAAGTGTTGGAAGTTCATGTTGTCAATGCGGTTCCGCCCAGTGATATGTATATAGATGTTATCAATAATGCAGGCGCAACCAAGGACTATATTAAGTTCTCCATTGGTACCAATGCATCGCTGCTGAATCCGGGAGATGACTTAACCCTATATCGGGATTTTGCTAGTGATGAGGTGTTGGTGCAATATACTAATTTGACAGCAGAACAGATTAAGGACCTGATTGAGATTGGTTTCAAGGTGCCGGCGATAGAAAAGGATGGAGAAGTTATTGCACTGAATCCGGGTGGTGGAACTATTGGTTACAAGCTCAACCGGAAAGGCGACAAGGAATATTCAAAAGTGCCGGTGGACTATGATCCTGAGGCAATTAAAGTATCCGGCTATGTGCGTCTGTTTGGAAAAAAGGCAAACCGCAGCGCAAACAATGGTGTAACAGTGACGATTAATGGTATCGTTGGAAAAGATGGAAAACCTCTGTCTACGACAACGAAATCTAACGGAATGAACTACGGTTATTTTGAATTTGAACAATACATTCCGGCGAAGAGCTATACCATGACAATATCAAAAATGAATTATCTGACACGGACAATTGAATTTGTCGTGAAAGCCAGCGATAATTTTGAAATCTCCACATTGGAAAAACCGATTGAGATATATCCAGGCGACCTGGACGGAAAACGCGGCATTCAATATGACGATATCAACGAATACCGTATTAACTGGGTAGGAAGATATATCAAGAGAGGCGACACCATGAACATAGCGACATTTGAGGCTTTCAACTTCTATGATGAACAGGTACCGGTCGCAACGGATACCATCAATCTTTATGATATCGGTCTGTTGGTGATTCGAGAAGGAATGCAAAGTTCTGATTACAGTCCGTGGTTCATCAATTAAATCTGATGATTGGTAGAACAGGATGACAGTTCGGGGCAGATTCGCCCAAGTTTGGAAAAAAGGATTAAAAAAGAACCGGAATATATTCCGGTTCTTTTTTTGTATCAAGAAAACTATTGATAATTGCGGAACAGCTTGGTAGCATAGTCATAAGAAGCCTTGTTTCAGTTGCTTGCTGTAGAAAGCTAAATCTGTGCAACGCAGGGAGTTCTGATTCTCCCCGCCCGCCCCTGAGGGAAGGCGCGCCTACGAACGGGAAGGCTTTTCTTGTCACAGATGGCATAATAGTCAGTTTTCTTCTGTTTTGGCAAATTGGCTTTCATAAAGTTCTTTATAAAATCCGTTTTGACTGAGCAACGTGTCATGTGTACCTTGCTCAATGATGTGTCCGTCTTTCATCACCAAAATTACATCCGCTTCGCGAATGGTAGACAGGCGGTGTGCAACAACAAAACTGGTGCGCCCCTGCATCATTTTAGAAAATGCCTTTTGCACTAAAATTTCTGTACGCGTATCAATATTACTGGTTGCTTCATCTAAAATTAGCATGGCAGGATTCATTAACATAACGCGGGCAATGCAAAGCAATTGACGCTGTCCCTGAGATAAATTTGCACCAGCATCGGTTACAAGTGTGTCATAGCCCTGGCTGAGCCGACGTATAAAGCTGTGTGCATGTGCAGCTTTGGCGGCCGCTATCATTTCTTCCTCTGTTGCGTCCGGCTTGCCATAGGTGATGTTTTCACGAATCGTTCCGGAAAACAGCCAGGATTCCTGCAGAACCATACCATAACAGCCGCGTAGACTGTTGCGGGTAATAGCGCGGATGTCAGTGCCGTCCACGCAGATAGCGCCGGAATTGATATCATAAAAACGCATCAAGAGATTAATTAGCGTTGTTTTGCCGCAGCCGGTAGGACCTACCAATGCAATTCGATTACCAGGCTTGACAAGCAACTGCAAATTTTCAATCAAGGGACGATCTGGTGAATAGGAAAAAGAGACATTATCCAGTGCTACCTGTCCACCACAGGACTCTTTTTGCAGTGCGTCCGGTGCATCCGGTATTTCAGAAGGTTCATCTAGAACTGAAAAAACACGTTGCGCAGAGGCAAAAGCACTTTGAAGTTGAGAAATGATTGCTGTAATTTCATTGAACGGTTTGGTATATTGATTCGCATAACTCAAAAACATGGATATCTGTCCAACGGTTAGATGTCCGCCAATAGCGCTGAGCGCACCCACGATTCCCACACCAGCATAGACAACGGCATTTACAAAACGGGTGCAGGGATTGGAAAGTGAAGAAAAAAACTGTGCTTTTTGTCCATGCGTATAGAGTGTTTGATTGATTTCTTCAAATCCACGGATGGATTCCTCCTCAAACCCAAAACTTTTCACTAGCTTTTGATTTCCTACCATCTCTTCAATATAGCCGGAAAGAATACCTTGTGTATCCATTTGAGAACGGAAATGTTTGTAGGAATTTTTTGCGATAAATGACGCCACAAAAAGAGAAAGTGGTGTGAGCAAGATAACCACCAGTGCAACGTAGACATTGGCGCGAACCATGAAAAAGATAGTGCCGAGGATCGTGATGATTCCGGTAAATAATTGTGTTGCGCCTTGCAGAAGTCCCTCTGAAATTTGGTCAATGTCGCTTGCAACACGGCTGATAATATCGCCATGCGGCATACCATCAATATATCTTAGTGGCACCTGACTGAGTTTCTGAAACACCTGCATACGCAAATCTTTTACTGTGCGGTAGGTAATCACGTTAGTGAAATAGCTCATCAGCCATTGAAATACTGCATATCCAGTAATGGCACAACCAAGCAGTAACAGAATTTTTGGTAATGCTGCAAATTGTACCTGACCTTGACCGATAACCAAATCCACGGCATCACCAATAAAGACGGGCACCAGTAGGGAACAGGAGACACTGATAAAAGCGCACACGAATGCCAGAGTAATGAATAGTGCATAGGGTTTTGTAAAACGTAGCAACCGCCCCGTTACAGTTTTATTCATGGCAGTCCACCTCCTGTGCAGAAAGCTGGGAAAGACAAATTTCACGGTATACCTCGCAGGTGTGCAAAAGGTCGTCGTGTCTGCCTACACCTGCTACACAACCATCGTCCAACACAATGATTTTATCAGCATGACGGATGGAACTGACACGCTGAGATACCAAAAAGATGGTGGCACTTTGAATATCCCGCCGGATAGCCTGACGCAGTGCGGCGTCTGTTGCATAGTCTAAAGCGCTGGAACTGTCGTCCAGAATCAGTATATCAGGTTTGCCCACCAATGCGCGAGCAATAGTCAGGCGTTGTTTTTGTCCCCCGGATAGGTTCTGCCCGCCCTGGTGAATTTCTGCCTGTAAACCGCCTGGTTTGCTTTGAACAAACTCTGCTGCCTGAGCAGTGCGCAGTGCATCCCATAATGCATCGTCGCTTGCCGATTGGTCTCCCCAGCGCAAATTTGTAGCAATAGTGCCGGAGACAACAGCCGCTTTTTGCGGAGCCATACCAATCATGGCACGAAGCTGGAAAAGGGGATAGTCTTGCAGAGGAACGCCGTGTAGCAGTAATTCTCCTTTGGATACATCATAGAAACGTGGTATCAGTTGTACCAGTGTAGATTTTCCACTGCCTGTCCCACCGATGATACCAATGGTTTCTCCGGCATAGATTTGCAGGGACACATCCTGTAATGCATATTCTTCGTTGTCATGGTAAGAAAAAGAAACATGTTTGAATTCCAGAAGCGGGACATTTGGATTTTGGGAAACTAAAACAGGAGCTGCCGCCGCGTCTACTACGGAAACCTCCGTTTCAAAAATTTCATTGACGCGGGAGGCAGAGGCGGATGCTTTGGTAAAAGTTACCACTAGATTTGCAACAACGACCAATGCCAAAAGAACTTGTGTCATATAGTTGATAAACGCAATAATTTCGCCTTGTGTCAGCGTGCCGACATTGACCTGCAAACCACCGCACCAGATAATCACGATAATTGCAAAATTCATAATGGAATAAGTCAAAGGATTTAGCAGCGCGGAAAGCCGTCCCACACCTACGGCGGTTTGCGTGAGTTCATCGCTGGCCTTAGAAAACCGCGCTGCTTCATGTTGCTGTTTAGAAAAAGCACGAATCACACGTGCGCCTTCTAAGTTTTCACGGACAATCAGTGAAATACGGTCCAGTTTCCGCTGGATTGTTTTAAAGAACGGAATAGAACGGCTCATGATGAGGTAGAGCACAAATGCAATTAGTGGCATAACTACCATGAATACTATGGAAAGTTTTAAATCAATTAGCATTGCCATCACCACAGAACCGATAGCGAGAAACGGTGCACGTATCACCAAACGAATTAACATGGCAACAGCAAGTTGCAATTGGTTCACATCGCCTGTCAGGCGGGTGATGAGAGAGGGAGTGCCAAATTTGTCAAGCTCCCGATGGGAAAAACAGTTGATTTTTTGAAATAAACTGTTGCGGATATCCGTACCAACGCCCTGTGAGGCAATGGATGCAAAATATTGACATACCAGCGCACAGGAGAGACTGACAACTGCAATCAGCAGCAATAATCCACCCATGCGCAATACATAGAGCTTGTCCTGATTTGCAATGCCAATATCAATGATACGTACCATCACAAGCGGAACAATCAGTTCCAAAACGGCTTCGGCTAATTTGAACAGTGGTCCGAAAAATACTTGCTTTTTATATCCTTTTAAAAATTGCACTAATTTTCTCATTATTTTCATCCCATCTTCGCATAATTTCACATTATATATTATAGGATATTGTTCCCAGATTTGTCAATGAAAAAACAGAGAAAAATAAATTAGGCAAGCGATGTTCTCCGTCTTCATGGGCAGCGGGTAATAAGTATTACACTGAATACGAAGCTTTGCTGCTTATGTCGCGCCGAATGATGGTTTAAGTGCTTGTTAAAAACGGACAATATAAAAGAAGCGCACTGTCCATGCAGTCCGCTTCTCCACAGAAGATATCAGGCTTCCTGTTCTAATTCTGTTTGAGGTACCTGTTCTTTTGCATATTTTAGCTTGGTTGCCATGCCGCCGCGAATATGACGCTCCATTTTATTTTCATCCATAATTTCGCGGGCCTGTTTGGCAAGCGCCGGATTGATTTTCACCAGGCGTTCGCTTAAATCTTTATGTACGGTTGATTTGGAGATACCAAATTTCTTAGCGGCGCGGCGCACGGTCGCTTTGTTTTCGATAATGTATTGTGCGAGTATATTCACCCTGTTGTAAATATAATCTTTCAAGACCTTAATTCGCCCCCTCCTATTGGGCATAAGAGAGTCGAAGCCCGATATGCCATACACTTGTTAAATTTTCACTTTTTCGGATTATCGTCCTTGCAAGGCGTCAGCCTTGCTGCGTCCTCCGCACCAAAAAATTATAAAGTTTTCCAGCGTGTAGGGTCGCAGAGTTTTCACAGGACAAATTTTTTAGAAAGACAAGAAAAAGTAAAGTGAATACTTGACGTATTTACCAAGCATTTTGGCACTGCATTTCATAAAATTTGTCTGTGAAAACTATACCGGTTTTGACTTTCTTATACCTAACTCTCTTTACATATTTCATTTATATGTTGGGAAAAGAGTAAATAGACTAAAAAGTTTATGGAGAGAAAATAAATTGGCGGGAAAAAGGGAACGATATATAACAAAAGCGCTGCCGCAAAATGCGGCAGCGCTTTTGTATATGATTTAAAGAGACGTCTGCGCCTGATAGAGTTTATAATATTCACCTTGCAAGGCAAGAAGCTCCTCGTGTGTTCCTTGTTCAATAATATTCTGGTTACCAATTACCATAATGCGATCCGCTGCTTTAATAGTAGAAAGGCGGTGCGCGATGACAAAGGAGGTGCGTCCCTCTAAAAGCCGATTGATTCCGTCAATCAACTTGATTTCCGTTTCCGTATCAATACTGGAAGTTGCTTCGTCCAAAATCAAAATATGTGGATCTTTCAGCATGGCACGCGCAAGAGAAATAAGCTGTTGCTGACCCGCGGACAAGGTGCCGCCGCGCTCACTGACAAAAGTATTATAACCATCAGGGAGCTTGGTAATAAAATCATGTGCATTTACCACTTTTGCGGCTTCCATGACTTCCTCATCCGTTGCATTCAGGCGACCATAGCGAATATTTTCCATGATAGTCCCAGAGAACATAAAGCTGTCTTGCAGCATGTAGCCGAATTGTTCCCGCAGAGATTTAATGGTAACATCTGCAATGTTGATGTCATCAATACAAATTTCGCCACTGTTCAGATTATAATAACGACTGAGCAGATTGACGACGGTTGTTTTTCCGGCGCCTGTGTGTCCGACAAGAGCAATGGTCTGACCTGGCTCTACTGTGAAATTCAAGTCCTTCAGAATTTGGCAATGTTCATCATAACCAAAGGTCACATGCTTGAATTCTACTTTGCCTTTCACATCTGGCATTTCTTTTGCATCGGGCTTATCTTCAATTTCCACATCTTCTTCCATTGTCTCCAAAATCCGTTCCAGATAGGCGGCATTGGTAATGACACTGTTATAGATATTACTCATGTTATTGATAGGACCCCAGAACCGCCAAATATAGCTGATGATAGCAACGATAACGCCGACACTGAGCTGCGCTTTAGCGACCATGGCGGCGCCAATAAAATAAATCACGCATACGCTAAGTTCCGAGATGACAGTGGAGGTAGGCCAAATGAGGAATTCAATACATTTCGCACGTATCCAGGCACGCATGGTATCGCCGCTGATGCGAGAGAAAATACGGCTGTTTTTCCGTTCACGGACGAACGCCTGTGTGATTCGGACACCATTAATACTCTCCGCCAGATAGGCGTTTAGGTTGGAGTTTTTGTCACTGTAGGACTGCCATGCCTTGCGGTGAATGGAACGCAGTTTCACAATGAAAAATACCAGTAGCGGAAATCCAATCAGAGAAATCGCCGCCAGACGTACATCAATGGCAAACATGAATCCTACAATGACAAACAGGGAAACCATTTCCATGATGGCATTAACAATTCCATTGGAAAACATATCTGCCAAAGAATTGACATAGTTTACAACACGTACCAAAATTTTGCCGTGCGGGCGGGAGTCGAAATAGGTAAATGGCAATTTTTGTAGATGGGCAAACAAATCTTTGCGTAAATCATAAATGACACTGTGCCCCACGTAGTTCATATATTTCATGCGGAACCGTGTGGCAAAGATTGAGATAATCATAATTACCAGGCAAACGCCGCCCAGCGTAAACAGTCCGTGGATGTTAGCAGACGGAATCATGTCGTCCAGTGCAATTTGCACGATATAGGGCAGGGACATGTTAGCAACAGTTGAAATGAGCAGTACAATCAGCGTTAGGATAAATTCTTTTTTATATTTCAGTAAATAGTTTTTTGCTTTTTGCAAATGCGACTTGTTTAAGGATACTTTTAAATCCTCATCCTGTGAATAGGTATTGACTTTTGGCATGGTTTAGCACCCCCCTAACACTTCTCTGGACTGAAAATCACCATATTGGTGATTGAATACGTCATAGTAATAACCATGGTTTTGTAGCAGTTCATCATGCTTACCATGTTCCACAATACGACCGCGGTCTAAAACAATAATCTGGTCGCAGTCTTTTACGGACGCGATGCGCTGGGAGATGATAAACACGGTTTTATCGCTGAAATAGGTATTGAGACTTTCTTGGATATATTTTTCCGTTTTGGCATCCAACGCACTTGTCGTATCATCCAGTACCAGCACAGAAGGTTGTTTTAGCAGCGCGCGTGCCAAGGTCAAGCGTTGTTTCTGACCACCAGACAACCCCATGCCGCGTTCGCCGACGATGGTGTCATATCCATCGGGCAGTTCTGCAATAAAATCATGCGCTTTGGCCGCTTTGGCCGCTTCGATAATATCCTCCATAGTGGCGTCTGTTTTTCCATAGGCGATATTTGCCGCAATGGTTTCGGAAAACAAAAAGACGTCTTGCTGTGCTACGGCAATACTGCCGCGCAGCATATCTAAATCAATGTTTTTAATGTCATCGCCATCCACCAAAATCACACCGTGATTGACATCATAAAATCGGCTCATGAGATTGATGATGGTAGATTTTCCAGAACCGGTTGGTCCGACAAATGCAATTTTTTCTCCTTTTTTCACAGAAAAATTAATGTTTTTAACAGCTCCGTCTTCCTCATAGCCAAAGCTGGCATTGATAAAATCAAAGTTCCCCTGAATGCGTTCTTTCACGGCATGTTGTGGCTGCTGAATATCAGGGTCTGTGTTGAGCAGTTCTTGGATTTTATCTGCCGAAGCATAGCAGTTGGCAGTGTCATTCAGCAGTGAACCGCTTTGAGACAAGGGGCCGGTAATCATCCAAATCATTCCGTTGAACATGACCAAATCGCCAAGTGTCATTTGTCCGCGAATCACCAAAATACCGCAAACAACGATATTATAGATAGTAAACAGTGTTTGCATGTTAGAAAGATAGGGCATATAACGTCGTTGTAAGCGGTTGACAGCAAAATGTGCCTGCCGGAAATCTTCACTGGCGCGGTCCATTTTTTCATTTTCATAGTCCTCACGGACAAAAGCTTTCACAACACGATTTGCTTCAATGTTTTCCTGCGCCACCGTGTTAAGGCGGGCGCGCATTTCACGCACGCGCATGAACCGCTTTTTCACGCCGAATGCCAATTTGATTGCCATATAGGCGAAAAGGGGAAAAATGACCAGCATCAGCACCCAAAAGCTTGCGCCGCCGACGGTGCTCATAAAAATAAGCGCGCCTAGAAAAATCACACCCTGTTCTGCAAACATATAG
>CATIYX010000221.1 GCA_949739095.1 uncultured Clostridia bacterium
CCCCCCGCCGCCGCCGCTTGTCTATCTTTTGTATCAGAAGGACGGTTCATCATTCCCAAAACACCGGCGCCAACACCAATCGCGCCGGAGGACACCAATATAACCTCTCTACCGGAATTTTTTATATCAGAAAGCACCTCTGCCAGTCGCTCAATACGTCGTAGGTTTAAGCCACCCGTACCATATGCCAGTGTTGATGTGCCCACTTTTACAACAATTCTTTTGGCTTGTTTGATAGTTTGGTAAATCACAAAAGCCCCCACCTTTTATTTCTTTAATTTTTGTTTGATTTTTAGTACCGCTATGATAATTGGAATGGAAATCACCACTGCAAAGACAGCTTCAATACTACCGTTGATAAGGCAGACAGAAGCAATTACGCTACCCGCAGCAGCAGGGCTAATTCCTTTATTCATGGCAAACTCACCAACATAGAGCAAATAAATCATGCCCATCACACCGCAAGTATTGACGAGCGAGCCGACAGCAGCCCCTGTTCCTACTGCTAAATATTGATTGTGGTCACGGAAAATCCGATATCCATAATAGGAAAGCACACCAATCAAGATTCTAGGAAGAACAGAGACCAATGGATTTATCAGGGCAAATGATAGTGCAGAAGGCGCAGTCATATTTTGAAAAATACTAAATAATCCAAAAATCAGTCCCAAAATGCTGCCAACAATGGGTCCCTCTAAAATAGCGCCTATCACAACAGGGATTTGCATGGTTGTTGCTTTGATGGTTGGAAGTTGAATAAATCCAAGTGGCGTTGTTCCCATTACAACGGTAATAGCAGAAAGTAACCCGATAGTTGCCAGTCGCTGCACCGAAAAGAAACGTTTTTTCTGTTTCATATTTGCTTTTGTCATTCCTTTCTGTACCCTCTCCCCTGGGGAGCACATACGGTTCATTCAGTCGCATCTTTTCACGGGTGCGCGTCTTTGAGGAAAGTCATGTGTCCCCCAAAGTAGCATAGCCACACAATTATCTATTACGTAGTTTCCAACAATAATTTTTTTGCTGCTGTATATTGGTCATCAACAACAACTTTTTTATCCTTGCAAACATTTTCAAGACTTATCTGCGTGGTAACATCACAGATACCGGTTTGCGGCAATCCCATTTCAGCTTGAAATTGTTTTAAAGCATAAACCGTATTTCCATTCCAAGACGTATCTTGATAATCCCCTGTATAATAATTCAATAAGCCTAACCGTTCTTTCACAGCTTTAATCTCTGATTCTGTACTCGCTGCACCGATTTCCTTTTTCAGGTCCATTGGCGTACGGTCCGGATGCTGCACATAAGAAACCACTCTGTTTTCCACCATAATATCCGGCGTGATGCCAACATGGTTTACTTCATTTTTATGTGGCGTTACATATGTGCCTACCGTTAATTTAATACCCCCACCATAACGCAGCGGTTGGGTAATTTGCATACTACCTTTACCAAATGTTTTTGTACCTATGATGGTTCCAGAATCTGTGTCTTGAATCGCGCCCGCGAACATTTCTGAAGCGCTAGCGCTGTTCTCATTGACCAAAACCGTCAATTGATATTTCCCGGGCGTTTCATTCACCACAGTATAGGTTTCATTTAGTTCAGAATTGATAAATTCTAAATGAGTTACTGGTCCTGACGGAATAAACAGCGCCGCCATCCGCATGACAACATCCGTTCCACCCGGATTATCTCGGATATCAAAGATGACCTTGTTCACTTTTGCTTCGTCAAAGGATTTTAGCGCCTCCTGCAATGCAGGATAGGACATTTCATTAAAAGAATTCAGCACAATCACGCCGATTCCATCTTCAATACGGCTATATAAATCCGGTGAATTGACAGGTGCTTTTGTCAAATTAAATTTTAGTAATTGATCTCCAGCGGTTCCGAGACGTTTCACGACAAGCGAAACTGTGGGACGGTCGGCTTTTAAAAGTGCTGTTACTTCGTCAAAAGTTTTTCCGCTGATAAGCGTACCGTCTACTTCCCATAACATATCGCCTACTTGAATACCAGCTTTTTCTGCCGGAGAATCTGGAAATATTTCACTGGCAAAAAAATCTGAATAGGATAGCGTAACTCCTACGCCAATGCCACCATAAGAACCTTCACTTGACTCATTCCATTGCTGGTAGACTTCCGGTGCAAGATAAGCGCTATATGGGTCTAAAATGCTGGTCATACCGGTTAATGCGGCTTCAAACGTCATATCGCCGGTCTGTGCCATATGTTTTTTCGCTGCATTGATTAACTCCGTTTTTGTTATACCGTAACGGTAGTTTTCCGATATGAAATCTACAATACTGTAAAAATAGGAATCTTGAATCTGTACATTGCGAGCAAATCCTTGCAATGGAACAAACAACAAAGCTGCCATAAAAAATAGAAGAATTCGTCTGTATAATTTTGTTTTCAACGCAGCATCATCCCTTTCTAACACTTTCTCAAAACTTTTCCATTATTCTCTAGTTATCAAAGATATGGCAGGATTTGGCTGTTAGTAAATCCTGTTCATACCGCATAACTGCCGTCACCTGTATCGTTTTTCCATAATATTGGTATAAATCACTGACAGCAATCGCCGCAGTATCTTTCATAATAGATACATTTTCTGCCAAAAAGATCGGTATATAACCGGATTCAGTTTGTATCGCTGCCATCCGCATATCAGGGTCATAATAATATAATGTGCCTTCTATTTGTGCTTCTGTATTTACCAAAGTCTTTGGTAATGCGTTTTTCACTACCATAAATAACACTTTAGAATTCCTAACATAATAATAAACGGTTTCTCCAGTGGTTAAACACGCCGTAATTTGGCGCCCCCCCGCTCCCAGCACTGCAATATCTGCTGCCAATTGATTCTGTGTTTGGGACAGCGGTACTTCAATCACATCCTGTGCACCAGCAGAGGTTTCCACAATAATTTTTCGTATGGTTTCATCCTGTAATACTTCTACAACAGTTCCCTCACGTTTTTGATAGCCTAATTTTTCAATAAAATATGGCTCCATACGTTCCAATGTGTTTAAAAACCATTCACGCGATACCGGAAAATATAAGCCAAGTGATGGTTGTTCTAGTACAAGACCACGGTTTACTAATGCTGCAAAATATGGCTTGTCCGCTGTCTGAATTCTATTACCATCAGAAAATCTTGCTAGTTTTTCAAAATCTGATTCCGGCTGAATACCAAATAGTTTTGCCATCCACAAATATACATCATACCGTAGCGCCGTTGTGTTACGTGACAATGCATATGTAAAAAAGTAGCCCTCAAACTGTTCTTTGGAAATCAATCCACTTTGATATGCATATAGGTATAAACCGTCGCTGTTGGATGCCTCATCACGCTCTCCAAGTCCCATTTCTGTACGGTAGGCATTGTCTTCACCCATTTGGTCCGCTTTATCACGTACACCGGCAGCATAATACAATATCCGCAGCACTTCATCTTCTGTCATATACTGCTGTAAATGTACCTGGTTATCCGAAAACGTCATAAGCTGCAATGCTGCCATAGTTTGCAGCCGATTTAAATTAGAAAATTGTGACGGTACATCTGTAAATGTCGTCCGAATTAAAATTTCCTGTGCCATATCTGGCTGCGGTGTAAGCGTCTGTGCTGAAACAGCTGATACGGATAAGCTCAAAATAACCGCCAATAATAAACAAACTTTTTTTTGCATAATCCTCTCAAACTCCTACATTTTTTCCGGCGCACTTACGCCTAAAATCTTCAACGCGGAAGCGATAACGCCTCTGGTCAAATCTATTAGTTTTAGTCGCGCAAACATTAGCGGACGTTCATCACAACGAACACGGCACGCATTATAAAAACTATGGAATAAGGATGCCAGGTCCATTGCATAGTGTGTCATACGCGTTGGGTCTGTTGTTTCCGCTGCTGTTACAATTTCCTCTGGGAAATAGGCTAATTTTTCAATCAAGTCTTTTTCTGTCGGTTCCCGAAGCAGCGTCATATCAATTTGATCATATGAGGGTAGCGTCACATTGTCCTCTTCCTGCAACAATCGGAGGATACTGCAAATTCTTGCATGAGCATATTGCACGTAGTAGACCGGATTTTCATTGGTCTGTGTCAATGCCAAATCTAAATCAAAATCAAAATGGCTGTCCGCCTGACGCAAATTGAAGAAAAACCGTGCCG
Organism: uncultured Clostridia bacterium; assembly: GCA_949739095.1. Lineage (GTDB taxonomy): Bacteria > Bacillota > Clostridia > RUG12999 > RUG12999 > JAAWTG01. The sequence goes on from CATIYX010000221.1 coordinate 4,181, forward strand.
CGTCAATACCAATATCCTCAATCAGTTCGCCAAGTGTTACCATTTCACCGGTTCGTTTGCTCATGCGTACCACTTCGTTGCCGTTCATCAAGCGCACCAACTGAATGGTAATGACCTGTAATCGCTCCGGCTCAATGCCCAGCGCCTGCATAGCTCCCTTCATACGCGCAATGTGCCCGTGATGGTCTGCTCCCCAAATATTAATTACTTTATCAAATCCACGTACAATAAATTTATTGCGGTGATAAGCAATATCAACGGCAAAATATGTTGGAATACCGTTTTGGCGAATTAGAACATCGTCTTTTTCAGAGCCAAACTGTGAGGATTTAAACCAGACAGCACCGCCCTCTTCATAGGCATACCCACTTTCTTTTAGCGCTGCAATAGTATCTTCCACTTCTCCGGACTCATATAAATCTGTTTCCGGAAACCAGACGTCATAGTGAATTCTATATTTGCCAAGGTCTGTTTCAATAGTCTGAATATTGCGTTTTAAAACATATTCAATAAAGATTTTTTTGCGTTCTTCCTCAGACATAGCTAAATGACCAGTACCATATTCTTCAATAAATGCTTCCATATGCTTACGGATATCTTTCCCATGATAACCATCCTCTGGGAACTGAATTGCATCATCACCATTTAATATCTGAATATATCTGGCATTAAGTGATTTCCCCAATTTTTCAATTTGTGCACCAGCATTGTTCAGATAAAACTCGCGAGTTACATCGTTGCCCGCCCATTTCAGTACTTCCGCCAAACTGTCTCCCAGTGCACCTCCACGGGCGTTGCCCATATGCATCGGACCTGTTGGGTTGGCGCTCACGAATTCCACCATGATTTTCTGCTTCTGCATGCATACACTTTTTCCATAATCAGCGCCTTTGTCGTTCATAACGTCCAGAGCATCGTATAGCCACTGACTTTTCAGAAAAATGTTCATGAATCCGGCACCCGCTACTTCCATATGGTCTATATAAGTGCCGTTTGTATCTATTCTGGAAATTAATTCTTCCGCAATTGTGCGTGGTGGTTTCTTTGCTGCTTTTGCCATTTGCATCGCTAAATTCAATGCAAAGTCACCATGTGCTTTTTCGCGCGGTTTCTGAACCGTTATTTCCGGTAACTTCACATCCGCTGAAAAGACGCCATCAGAGATTGCACGCTCTAATGCTTTTTGCATACATCCTGCAATTTGCTGTTTTATTTCATGAATCATGTTATCCATTTTTCTGTCCCACCTTTATTTTTTTTCTGTTATTTTAATATGAAATTTATGCCGGCTTGCCGGATTTCCACCAAAACGCAAATGATAATCTATTTGAATATCTCCTTGCCCATTCTGCATGGAAATTTGTAACATATTGGTTATCACATTTACTTCAAATGCACCATAGGGCGTATTATATACTCCAGATGTGCATTGATTCGGTTGAAAAACAAATTGAGTATTGGAAGGTCCAAAACGCAACATCGTTAAATGGTTACCGTTGATTTTCAGCGTCGTACTGCACCCTTCGAAACCAGTAAGTTCACTTTCCTGATAGGTTATGTATTGTTTTCCATTCTTTTCTATCAATGTACCTTCTGTCATCATCGAAAGTGTGTCTTGTTCCCCATCGCTGTTTGTTTGAATACTATCAATCGAAATCAAAATCTTTTTTTCCATATATGGATTCACCTTTCAAATTTGTGAATGTCCACTCTATATTGTTATGCTGTGAGGACAAGCTGGCTTGTCCTCACAGACTTTTATGCAAAATTAAGTGTTTTTCGCCTTATCCAGACGTTTGTGACTAATCCAATTGCTATCATAGAAGTCAAAATAGAGGATCCCCCAGCGCTGAAAAATGGCAACGGAATCCCTGTTACCGGCAGAATTCCCATACACATACCGACATTTTCAAACACTTGGAACAAAAACATCGCCGCCACGCCAATACAAATGTACCGCCCATATTCGCTTTTGGCTTCCCGCGCAATATAAATACAGCGAAAAATGATAAAAAACAGCAAACAAATTGTAACAACACATCCAATAAATCCAAGTTCTTCTCCCGTTACAGCAAATATAAAATCTGTTTCTTTTGCCGGTAAGATATTTAGCTGTGTCTGTGGTCCCTGATACAACCCCCTTCCTGTCAATTCCCCAGATCCAATCGCAAGTTTAGATTGAAGCACCTGATAACCGGAGCCGGAGGGGTCATATTCCGGATTAAAAAATGTTAAGAAACGCAATTTTTGATATGGCTTGAGCACAAAAAACCACGCAATAGGTGCAAATACCAAAAAGCCGCCCGCCGCAATGGCAAAATAACGGTAATGTAGTCCCGCTATAAATACCATACAGATAAAAATGAAAATATAGACCATTGCCGTCCCATAATCTGGCTGCAAAAGAACTAAGCCTATTAAAACACCGGCATGAAGTAGTAATCCTAAAAACGGAAGCAACTTATTCATATCATCATGTACTTTTTCCAAGTGCTTAGCAAAAGTTAATATAAATCCGACTTTGACAAGTTCCGAAGGCTGCAAACCAACAGGACCAATACGAATCCAGCTTCTTCCACCGATATCATCACCAACACCTAAAATTAATACCACCGCCAGAAGCATGATATTGATAGCGTATATAAAAGTCCATTTATGCCCAAAACTTTCATAATCTAATACCATAACAACTATCATAGCAATGACGCCAGCAACAAATGCACATCCCTGAATAATGGCCGTCCTGGTGCCACCGTCTAATGAACGTGTTGCACTATATACAACAATCAATCCTAAAATAGCAGCAGCAAAAGTAGCCAACATAAACCATTTGTCTATTGCTTTAAAAATTTTTTTTAACTCTTGAAACATGTTGTAACTCCCTATTTATCCTTATGTAACTACGTTTTTGAGAAGACTTTTCGGAAAACCTATTGTCCTAATATTTCAACATAAATACAACTATGTTTAATTATATCACAGTTTTTGCGTAATTACAAGAAAAAAGCACGGTGAAAACTGTGCTTTTTTTTGTATATTTTTTTGTAATTTGAGAATTTTTAGAGTTGTCGGCGCATTATGCCTGTAGTATTTCAGAAGGATCAACTGGTTTTTCATCCTGATACAACTCAAAATGCAAATGCGGCTGTTGTTTGCTTTCAAACGCACCGCTGTCTCCTACGCCGCTAATCACATCACCGGCTTTTACTTCACTGCCCACTTGTACCATGTTATCCGTAGACAGATTGCTATATATACTGCGCATGGAACCGTGGGAAATTTCAATTACAATTCCCTTCAGTGGGTCTGTATATACTTTTTCAACCGTGCCATCAGCAACTGCTTTCACCGGCGTTCCTTTTTCACAATTGATATCAATACCGGTGTGTGTACGCCAGTCCTCATAAGTTTTAGAATAGATTAACGTATCTTGAGAATGGGCAACCACAATTTCACCCTCTACAGGCATAGAAAATACTGTAGACTGGGAATTTGACGGCTTTGTAGCATCAGTCTCGGTTTGTGTCTTTGCTGGTTTTTCAGCTGGCTTTTCTGTTGCTTTGGCAGTTGGTGTTGGCACCGACTTTGCCGTTTCCTCCGGCAGAACAGGTGTCTGGGGTTCATTGACAACACTTTGCGTCATTTGACCACTGTCATTTTGGTTGGTACTGTTTTTGGTTGTAACGAAATAGGCTGTTAAAAATACCGCTACAACACAGAGACTTAAGGCTATGTAGAAGCCTTTCTGTCCGTGCCGTGAATTGTTATTGTTTTTCATAAATTGCACCACCTAATTGAATTTGTTACTTCTATTTTTACCAAATGAATTGCTTTTATACAAAAATCTAGTAATTTCTATGCGGTGCAATCAAAAAGGACCGGTCACGGCAACCGGTCCTGTAGCGTTCAATAGAGATTATGATGTGCCGACTTAAAATTAAATTTATCGTTTTTGAGTTCCCTGTTCATTTTTTCCACAAACTCTACATTTGTTTTAGTAGCGACTAAATTACTGATGATATATTCTGTAACATCTGCTGTATTAGCGTTGCCAAAGGCGCGGCGAATATGGTATACAGCATTCAGTTCCTCATATTCCAACAGGAGTTCTTCCTTACGCGTCCCAGATTTATAGATATCAATTGCCGGAAAAATACGGCGTTCTGACAGTTTACGGTCCAAATGAAGTTCCATATTACCTGTTCCTTTGAATTCTTCAAAAATAACATCATCCATCCGGCTGCCTGTTTCCACCAGTGCCGTTGCCAGAATGGTTAAACTGCCGCCATGTTCAATCTTTCTTGCTGCCCCAAAAAATTTTTTAGGTAAATGCAGTGCGCCTACCTCCAGACCGCCAGAAAGCGTTCTACCGCTGGGCGGTACCGTCATATTATAAGCGCGTGCCAGTCTGGTGATGCTATCCAGTAAAATCACAACGTCCTGTCCGTGCTCCACAAGCCGTTTCGCACGTTCCAAAACCAACTCTGCAACCTTTGTGTGATTTTCCGGTGGCATGTCGAATGTGGAATATACAACATCCGCACCTTCAATGGAACGAATCATATCTGTAACTTCTTCAGGACGTTCATCAATTAAAAGAACTATCATTTTCACATCATTTTGATTCGCCAGAATACTTTTCGCAATATTTTTCAGTAGTGTTGTTTTTCCGGCCTTGGGCGGCGCAACAATCAGTCCGCGTTGTCCCCTACCAATCGGGGAAATCAAATCAATAATCCGCATGGCATAGTTGCGCGGATCGTTTTCTAAACATAATTGCTGGTCCGGATATGTCGGTGCAAGCGATTCAAAGGAACGGCGCGTCCGTGCAAGATCGGGACGCTGTCCGTTGACACTTTTAATAAAAATTAGTGCTTCAAATTTTTCATTTTCACGTTTGACAGCAAATCCGACAATATTATCTCCTGTTTTCAACTGATATCTGCGAATCATCTGTGGTGGTGTATATACATCCTCATGTCCAGAGGCCAAATATGTTTTGCTGCTGCGGATAAATCCATATCCGTCCGGTAGCACCTCCAAAATACCATCAACGTTAGCATCGCTTTTTTGTAAATCAAAAAGAGGCTTTTTGGTATCAGCTTCCTCTCTTGTCCGTTCCTGTCGTGCAGTCTCGTGCTGCATTGATGTGGGCTGTTCCGACAGAGTTTGTCCGGATTCTGTCCGGGCATCCTGTTCCTGCAACAGAGCAGCCAACTCTTGTTTCTTATATTTTTGTAGATTTTTTAGTCCGCGCGCTTTCGCAATCTCCACAAGATTAACCCGCGTCATTTTTTGATAATCCATTTTTCTCACCTCCGCTTATTTCTTTTTCTCAGATAAAAATGAATGCCTAAAGATAAAAGAATATCTATTAATACAAAAGCAATGACCGAAACCGGCCAAAGCAGCCAGATGGAAATTTGTAACGCTAATATGTTGATATGAAACATCCCATAGAACAGTATACCGCCTATTCCGAGAGCAAGATGAAACCCCGTTAATTTTGAAAACCATTCAAACCACCTGTTTTTTCGCGTTTCCGCAAATAGTTTCAGCAAGGGATACCAGCCGAAAAATAAAGCATAAAGAGATACTGTTTGCTTGTCAGGCACCAATAATGTTGCCAACAATACAGTCGCAGCAAAACTGACTGCTGCATACTTAACATTTGATTCTAACAGGACAATTGCAGAAAGCAGTGCACATAAAAATAGAAACGCACTAGTATTCACACGGATATAGGTTGCTAAAACCATCATCACAACACTAAGAGCACAGGAGAGTCCTGCTATGGCAATATTACGGCTTTTTTCATTCATTGTTTATGCCCTCCTTTGCAGAAAACCCCTGATAGAATAATGGTAAATAACATAGCTGACCGTCTATTCGCGTACTTTCCATCAATGACAGACCACCTACACAAATGGGAATGGCATTCTCTTTCAGACACTCAAAAACCTGTGTATATGGCTCTTTCCAAACAACTTCGCGCGCGAGCGTGATGTGCGGCGTATAGGTCTCTTTTTGAGAAATGATTCGTTCATGCCATAATTCATCTTGCAATGTACGATACACGGATAATAGTGCAGGGGTTGTTTCTATTGCTGCATAACAGATATCGCGTTTTTTATGAAAACAGCCAAGTCCATGGCTTTCAAGCGAAAACGCCATATGGGACATTGCAACGCGCTGTATGCAGCGTACCACTGAATCAATCTCCTGTGGATTTCGTTCTCCTAGAAACCGCACAGTAATATGAAAATTTTCGGGTCTTGAAAAATTCCCCTTTTGGACATAGGGTTTCAGTTTTGTCTGTAACACAGTAAGCTGTTCTCGCACAGCATGTGCCAATTCAATTGCAACAAACACTCTCATGATTCTAATTCCTCGTGTGACAAACGGACTGTCTTCGCAATAATATCACGCGCAACAGCTTCTGCGTCCTGCTGTTTAATATAAATAAGATATTCAATGTTTCCTTCCGGTCCGCGAATAGGTGAATAAGTTAGTCCTGCCGGAATCCATCCCAACTCCAGAACAAAATCATAAATGGTTTGAATTACTTCTTCGTGTACATTCGAGTCGCGGACAACACCTTTTTTACCGACCTTTTCACGACCTGCTTCAAATTGCGGCTTAATAAGTGCAGCAACTGCGCCATCCGGCTTCAAAAAAGGTTTTACTGCCGGGAGAACCAGCCGCAAAGAGATGAAAGATACATCTACTGACATAAAATCCACCGACTCTGGAATTTGTTCTTGTGTGATATAGCGGATGTTAGTACGTTCCAGATTCACAACGCGTTCATCTGTTCGCAGTTTCCATGCCAATTGTCCATATCCAACATCCACCGCATATACCTTTGCGGCGCCATTTTGCAGCATACAATCTGTAAAACCGCCTGTAGATGCACCAATATCCATACATGTTTTTCCCTGCAAGGTAATCGGAAACGCCTGCATTGCTTTTTCTAGTTTAAATCCGCCGCGACTGACATATGGCATTTGCCGCCGTACTGTAATTTCACTTTCCACATCGACAAGCTGACCTGCTTTATCATATTTCACTTCTTTGATGTAGACATCTCCTGCCATAATGAATGCTTTCGCTTTTTCGCGACTGGGCGCAAGTCCTTTTTCTACCAGCAATATATCTAATCGTTGTTTTTCCATCGTCTTACGATATCTCCAATCTTTTCGGCAACCGAATTGCCGTCCATTCCATTGTGTTGAATCAATTCAGTTCGTGTTCCCTGTTGGATCGGCTGGTCAGGATATGCGATTTGCAAAACCTGTCTACTGATTTGCCGATGTTCCAGCAGTGCACAGATTTGTTCTCCAATACCGCCTATCGCTACACCATCTTCCATTGTGACAACCAACTTGCATTGTATGGCTTCTTTTAAAATCATAGCTTCAGGCAATGGTTTTGCTAGCCGGAGGTCCACAATAGTAATATGTATTCCCTGCGTCTCCAACTGTTCAGCAGCTTTCACTGCCTCTGATACC
>CATIYX010000222.1 GCA_949739095.1 uncultured Clostridia bacterium
CGCAATGCATTATCTAAGGATTCATTTTCTCTAATTTTCATGTATTTCCCCCCCTCCGCTGACATCGACTTTCAACCATTGACAAGTCCACGGGTTTTTGCACTGTATCTAATATTATAGTATAAGTCAAAGGGAATGTCAAGCACTTTGCGTCAATTTATTGCCCGTTCCTTGTAAAAAAGGAAATGGCTGCATCATTTGTTTATTCTTATTTTCTGTCTATCTCGGCACTATTAGATGGCTTATCAGGCAAGAACTTCATATCCATTTTCTGTTACTGCTACTGTCAATTTCCACTACATAGAAAGTTTTCCATTCTCTGTATACACCGACCATCCATTGCTATCGTCAAGCCGCCTGCCATATCACTTTCTTCCAATACACTTGCATAGACCAGCAAGTTTTCTTCATCATATCCTTAGCGGTTCGTTCTGAGAGGGAGTAAATGCGACAGCGAAGACCCTATCTGTGATGACGTTTGTGTCCGCGGTCTCTTTCAAGAGGTTGCCACGGCTGTCATAAGAATGTGTCAAGACAGGAATAAAGGCTATTTTAGCGCAATCCCCCCCTCCTTTCCCTATTTATTGCGTTCTGTTGACGGTATCTTTATTATAATGACTATAAAGTTCTACTCGTTCTTCATGTACCCATACAACAAGATATTCCAAATTCTCTGCAACAAAACGCAGTGGAACCAATGTTCTATCATTCATAATTTCAGGAGCAACATCTAAATCATATTTTACACCATTTACTTCAGCCACCTTATCATCAATTTTGAAAATAATAGTGGTTTCTTCTCGTGTAACCGTCACAGTCTGAGCATTTTCATCCCAATTAACAGTTGCCCCCATTCTTTCACATAGCGCACGCACCGGCACTAGAATGCGTTCATTTTTAACAATTGGCGGTGTATCAAACACTACCCTACCTAAGTCTACGACTATTTCAATCGGTGGTGTCTTTGCTTTTTCGTTGATAATATCCCGTGTTTCCAACATTGTCTGTACATCATATATATGATAAGTAAAATTATTATATCCAATCCATTTATTCCCATCTTCTGCTTTTTCTAATACAATATAATAATTTCCCTGATCAGTATTCACCCATATGAATGGAAAAATATATGGTGATAAAGTCACAAACATATAATTATTTACAGAATCTTCTATCCCATTTTTATCAAGCAACTCTTGAATATTCGCAGTATGCATAAAATAATCAAGAGTTTCATAATTGCACAAACCTGCCACTCCCTGATACTCCCACGTGTAACCCTCTCCCCCTTCGTGTGTATAGAGTCGAGAAGTTGGAAATCCTGCACAGATTTCTTTTATTGCCTTTTCTCCATTATTAGTATATGTGAATTCATATGTATAGCAAAGAGTAGAAATATTAGAGATAGTTGGTTCGCCTGTCTCAACAAAACGATAAAATATATCAAAATTTTCACTTGGGATATCAACTGCTATGAGTTTCTTCTCCTCGCATTGCTGCAACATAGTTTCTTCTTCGGCAAACACACACACGCCTAAAAACATTGCAAATATTAATAAAACGGTAATAAACTTTTTCAAACCATATCCTCTCCTTACTTTTTATTGTTGGTTACAGATATATCGCTAAATTTATATCCAAATCCAGTTCCTTCCGAATACTTATTTTGAAATTCATCAATCGATACAACACTATATTTATGCCCTTGCGTTAATGAACCGTAATCTCCTGGATATCCTGTTCCCTTTCCAAACAAATCCTGTGGATTTAGCGATATAACGAGTGCTTCACCATTTGCACGCACAACCCCTGCCAGTGCTATTGAATGAGCTCCTTCTTTAGGATGTCTGAACACTGCCGATTGTGGTCCATAATCATTTAGTGCATTAAACAAAAGTTCATAGCTAATGTTATCTGGTTTAATAGTATATTGATAATCAACAGGATAATCAATATTCATTATTTCTTGGACACGTGCATCAGCTTGCTCTTGCGTGAGTGGATTTTCTACAAAAGTATTTTCAATCATTACAGTAACATAATATTGACATAGTGGTTTTCTGCCTTGAGAATATTGCGGCATATCATACCACACACCTTCTACCTCTGTTGAGCCATCTCTAACAGCCTGAGCTCCCTCATGCGCCATATCTCGGTCTTCTTGTGTTGCGGCATTTTCCCACATTCTCGTATAATATTGTATTGCAAATTGAGAAAATTGCGAAAGGTTTTCATCTCCCTCCATCCACAATCCAGTTCTATCGACAAACATGACCGGGTTATTTCCACAATATGCATACCAGTTTGTGCCGTCCTTGATAGGGTCTTCACTGGTGAACCGTCCAGTGCTTGGGTCATAATATCTTGCACGGAGGTAGATGTTGCCGGTTTCTTCATCCGTATACTCCCCTGCATAGCCGAACGGATTATCAAATACAGTAGCCGTTTGGTATATTTCATATCCATAGGCATAAAACCAGGTCTGGTTTTTCATGCTACCATTTGCA
>CATIYX010000223.1 GCA_949739095.1 uncultured Clostridia bacterium
TATCTTGTATAATAAATGCATATGCTACTGTAGCTCAGTTGGTAGAGCAGCGCATTCGTAATGCGCAGGTCGCGGGTTCGAATCCCATCAGTAGCTCCACTACCTGTTTTTCTTATCTTGGAAAAACAGGTTTTTTTATCGATAAATATAGAGACATATGGGTATCAAACATTTCCTCCATATCAGAAATTTGTCCCCAAATTCCATATGGAATTATCTCGCTATGCTTAAGGAGTTTATATTATGGAAAAACAGCTTACCAAATGGTTGAATAGCATTATGATTGTTTTTTTAGGTGTTGTCACACTCATGGCAATCGGTTCTATGACCACTACCGGTCAAAGTGTCTGCCTGTGGTGGGCAGTGTGTGCAGCAGTACTTTTATTCGGCGTTGGCGTCATGCTTTGCCGCCTTCCCAAGCACCATACCCTTCTTGCTTTGAGCGTTATTTTTCTGTGCGGACTGTTTCTACGCATTATTTGGATTTCGCGTATACCGACAGTACCCCAAAGCGATTATAAATCCATGCTTGACGCGGCGGCAGAATTTGCGCGTGGCAAAACAGATGTGTTTGCTTTTGGAAGCTATTTTCACCGTTTTCCGCATTTGACTTTTTATGTTGTAACCGTAGGCTTGTTATTCCGTTTGTTTGGTGAAACACTTTGGATTGTCAAAGGACTAAACGTTGCTTTTTCCGCCAGCTGTATTTTGATTGCCTATATGATAGGAAAAGAACTGGGGTTCAAGCGTCTGGGACTGCTATTTTCTCTGCTCACCGCCATTTTCCCTCCGCTCATTTGTTACACATCCGTAGCGGCAACAGAGCTGTTCGCCATGCCCTTTTTAATGCTGTCTCTTCTTTTTCTTATTAAGGCATATCGCGCAGATAAGCTTTCACGAAAATTGCTATACTGTGCACTTTCCGGTCTTCTGTTATCCATAGGCAGCTTATACCGAATGGTAGGACCTTTATACTTAGCGGCATATGGTCTTTCCGTTTTGATTATTTTCACTAAGGGGTGCAAATGGAAAAGTTTGCTTGCCCTGCTTTTGGCATATTTTGCTTTATTTTATGCTGTAGACGGCACACTGTTTGCATCTGGCACCACTCCATACCACTTAAATGATGGTGGCACACCATTTTCTTTGTTCTTTTTGATTGGCTTTAATCCTGAATCAAACGGCATGTTCAACGAAGAGGATCACCAAATTTATTTTGACTATGCAGGTGACCGCGAAGCTATGAAGCAGGAAATCAAGGCGCGTTTAGTGCCTCGCATTACCGAGCATCCCGCACAGCTGATTCCGCTCTTTTTCAAAAAGACATTTGTTCTTTGGGGCGACGGCGACTTTGCTTCCAATTATTGGGCATATGACCAGGGCATACCGGAGCCTTCTGATACAAAACCGCATTTAATGCTGATTTACAACCTGAATCGCATTTTCTATATAGCGCTGCTTCTCTTTTGTCTGGCAGCATTAGTGCAGTACCGCCAAAATCCGCTGGTGCTTGTCCTATCCCTGATGGTACTTGGATTTGAAGGCGCCTACATGCTTTTGGAGGTACAACCTCGCTATACTTTCTCCATCGCCTATATGTTCGTATTTTTAGGCGCAATTGGCATTGCTTCCCTCACTGGCTTCTTTCAATCAGAAGATGGCGGCTTACTTTCCGAAGTAGAATGAAGAAATAAATAGAGAAATGCGATATGTTTGTATCATACTTATAACGCTAAAGTGAAACTATGGAGGAATGAAATATGCCATTCACTGAAATATGTGTTTATCAAGTCAAGCCTCAAAAGATAGAGGACTTTGAAACACTAATGCTTGAAGCTAAAAGCTTTTTGGAAAAACAAAAGGGACTTCTTTTGCTCCGACTTATCAAACGAGGGTATCATATAGACATGGAGCAAGTTAAAGAAGGGCTTCCCCCACTTAAAATTACTCGCATTGTAAAAAGTGTTAAGTATGTGCTTTATTGGGAATTTGATACAAAAGAAAGCTATGGAGTGGCACAAAAAAACCTTTACAATAGCTATTGGAAGTCTATTGAAAAGTGTTTAATCATTCCACATGATAAATATTTAGGAGAAGAATTGTTTTGATGAAATTAGTATGTTGCGGATTAAAAATACAAATGAATAAATAAGCAAATTCCAATTTATAGAATACTAAGTCAGTGTAATTCCATAATCATATGTAAATATATTCATTCTATTTGGGATTTTATATACTGGGAACATTTTTCTAAAAAAGGAGTATTTATTTTAAACGGACGACAGTCAAGAAACGAAAAATGAAAAAGTTTTCCAAAAAATTTTCTAAAAACTATTGATTTTTATGATTCAATGTGTTATAATTAATTCTGTTGTGGATGTGCGCCATTAGCTTAGCTGGATAAAGCGTCCGGCTACGAACCGGGAGATCGGGGGTTCGAATCCCTCATGGCGTACCAAAATAAA
>CATIYX010000224.1 GCA_949739095.1 uncultured Clostridia bacterium
AATTAACTCTAAATCATTTGCGTTATAAGCAACAGCAAAGGTTTTTGTTAAAATATTTTGCAGACTTCTACCAGAGACGACTACCTGTAGAATTTCACCTTCGGTTACAGGGCGGAAAACCGTTCCGTGAGCACCACTCTCTCCAACAATAACAGGCACATTTCCTACGCTAACAGTGTTACTTTGATACAGCTGCGTACCATATTTGTCATGTGTAAAACCAAGCCACACCGAACCCGTTCCATTTATCTTTGCGATATACCCCGTCTGTGCATCTCCTTCCAGTAAGTTCAGCAACGATTCATCCGGCTGCATTTCAAACACCAGTTCTGACGCAACATCCCAATTTTGTGGTTCTCCATTTAAAACCACTTGCACATATTCTTTCATACCATCATTGGTAACAGCTGTTCCAGGTGCCAGTTCAATGTTGCGTTCCGGTTCTATTAAGCTCAGGTGGTACTGCTGGTCTGCACCAATACAGGATATATTAGCTAGAAGTTTTGCGAATTCTTCTTCCAAAATGAAATTGTTGCTAACATTCAACGTTGCCATATCTGTATATATATTGCGGTTAATCAATGTGAATTGATTGTTGCTGGCATTCAAATTCAGTCTGAAAGATATAGGGGGCAAAGTGCCGCATAGCCGGTTATTTGACAGGTCTAATTCGCATGAAATGCCATAGGTCACCATCATATTATCTGGCAGACACCCTACCAAATTACAATTCGATAACTGAATAGAAATGTCATAGACATGAAAATTTTTTATCATAGGCGGAATTTTTTTCGCGCCGCCATGACTGTTTTGGTAACCATTGTTGCTTACAAAAACAAATTCTACATATCCCTGTGCATCAAGATCAAAATCACAATCATCTACCTGCATATAATTTTCAATGGTGTCCCACAGCTCATTGCCGCTCAATGCATCTTTACAATTCGTATAAAACCAGTCCTGCATTTCTCCATCTACTTTCCATGGGTCATATAGCGCATCCCCAGCACCATCTCCTATGATAACATCCATAGGCATATAGACATCATAATAGAAATAGTCCATGACAGAATCATTGTGTTCCGGATCCCAGTCGACATACATTTCGCAGACTTCATAACGGAAGATAATTTTTGTCCGACCTTCGCGATATGCTTGATATACGTCTGGCGATGTCTGCTTGAAATATTTAACCGGCAGAGAATACCCTGTTACGCTCACCATTGACCATGCCGGCTCATTAATTTGGGTATTTCCGTTTTGCAATAGGATATCCTGGTCATAATCATAATAACGAAAAAAACCTTGCGGCTGAAATTCATACGAACAGCCAGCAGCAACTTTGTCCTCTGCTGCTGCTGCAATCGTCTGGGCATCTGCACCCATGTCTACATTGATGGAAAGCCGTTCGGTAGGGGAAATTAACGTATATCCTCCTACAATATTTTCATATGGGCAATTCCAAGCGCTATCCTCTGCCAACATTGGCATCAGCGGCGGCAACAGCTCGCGTCCCTCTGCAATCGCCTGCTGCTGCCGACTTATATATAGCTCTTTATCTTTCTCCATCTGCTCTTTCATTTCTACCTGTTTTTCCGCAATTTCTTCTTCATTGTCCGTTTCTATTGAAACCTCCTGGTCATATCGTATTATTCGCTCCTGTTTAGCTGCTTTCCACGCTTCCAGAGTTATTTCCTCTTCCATTCCTTCCGGTGCTGCCATAGAGCTGCAGGAAAGCACAGCCGCTGTAATAAGTAATAGTATAATCATTCTCTTTTTCATTCTCTTTGCTCCTTTTCTGTTGCATTATATATTTTCCGTGTTTCATCTCTTATCTGCCGCAGCGTAAATTTAGTTTTATTCTACGGTCTCTATAGTCACTTAACTTTCCGATGAATCTTTTTCCTTTCATATTTCTACCCCCCTAGTCTTGATGATACATTTCCTCAATTCTTTATTTTTAGTTATATATGGAATTCTTACTAGTTCAGAGATTATATAACTGCGAATATCTACGTAAAAAACATGTTTATAGGCAATAAAGATCTTGATTGTCATCTCTAAAATATATATTTTAGCGTATTATTTTATATATTTTAGCGTATATTCTATATACTAGCATATATTCTATATGCTTGTCAATTACTTTGTGTATTTCTATCATTCAGTAGAAAAATCCCATAATTCTCACTTACTATATATTTTTATTCCAATATCCCATTTCAATAACAGCATGAAATTTTGTCAATTTGCTTTGCAAGATTACTCTTCTCAAAATCTGTTCTTTCATTTCAGATACCTCCTTCGGCTGTATTACATAAAAAAAAGAAGATAACCTTGATTAAGATTATCCTCTTAATATATTCACTTGTTCTTTCACTATCCAGTGTTTGAATCCTGTATTTACCTTTTTCGCTCTTAGCCCACTTTTTCCAAAAAAATCCGCATAACCGCATAAAAAGCTGAACATTTTAGATATCCTGCACCCATCGGTGCATACTCGCAAAAAGTTGGTAGCGATAGCGAACTTTATGAGGACGTTTATAACCGAATAGGTAAGCCAAGCATAATTTTTTGCGAAAGATAAAGAGCAGCGCAATGAGTTCTGATTTTTATAAAAAACCAGAGCAAGCGATATAAAGCTTGCTCTGACGTGGTGGAGACAGAGGGACTCGAACCCGCGACCTCTCGCATGTGAAGCGAACGCTCTAACCAGCTGAGCTATGCCTCCCTATGAAAATATCTATCTATTTCCTTATACTCTCTAAGGAAATTCAATATATTTATCTTTATAAAATTTTAACACAATCTATAAACAATGTCAATATCTTCTGTTAAAATAATCTTATATTTTATAGTTCTTCGAATTGATAATAGAATGATATATCAAATAAAACGATATCTACAAGCACAATTGCGTATTTAAGATTGCACAACAATTGTTTGCTTTGTCTTATAGAGATAATTATTTCACTATACTTTAAAACGGTATCCTGCTCCCCAAACAGTTTCAATATAGGTTGGTTTTGATGGATTTTCCTCTGTTTTTTCCCGAATCCGCGCTATATGCACCGTTACAGTGGAGGCATCTGACATCGCATCATATCCCCATACCCTTTCAAACAAAGTTTCCTTATCATAGACACGATTAGGATTTTTCATTAAAAACAAAAGTAAATCAAATTCTTTTTGCTTTAAGGTCACTTCTTTTTCATTAACATAAACACGTCGATCCTGTTCATCAATACATAGTCCGCGGACCCGTATTTTATGTTCTTTTTGTTCTTGATTTCCTTTTTGTTTCAACTTTTCATAGTTCTTCAAATGACTATTAACGCGCGCCACCAATTCTCCCATACTAAAAGGCTTTGTAATATAGTCGTCTGCCCCAAGGTTCAGACCTTTAATTTTATAAAGTTCTTCATCTCTTGCTGAAACAATCAGTACCGGAATATCCTTCTCCTGTGCAAACTCCTGCAAAATTTCAAAGCCAGTTTTTCCTGGCAGCATTAAATCCAGCAATACCAGCTCAAACGATTCATTTTGCAGATACTTCAGCCCCTGTGCACCGTCCGAAGCCTGTATAATTTCGTGACCACTCATCTCCAGATAATCTTTTTGCAACTCCGCGATACTCGGATCGTCCTCTATGATTAAAATACGGCTCATTGTTGCTCCTCCTGCTCTTGTTTCGTTTCTGAAATGACTTTTAAAGAAATCAAAATGCTGGTTCCTTTGCCATAAACGCTGGTTGCCCAAATACGCCCGTCCAGCCCTTCTACGATTTGTTTGGCAATTGCCAATCCCAATCCACTGGAACCGCGAATTTTTCGGGCGCTGTCTGCCCGATAAAATCGGTCAAAAATATGCGGCAATTCTTCTTCTTTGATGCCCACACCGTTGTCATGAATTTCTAAAATCACATTATGCAATTTCCGACGTAAGGTAACATCTACTCTGCCACTGCCGTGTGCAATATTTTTTTTAGCATTATCCAATATATTTTGAATCACCCGTCCAAACCGATTCATATCAAGCATAACGGTAACCGGTTCATGCAATTCATTGTGAAATATAATTTGCTTTTCTTCCTTTTGGAAGCCAAAACGTTGATCATCCAGACAAGACTCTATATATTCGCCGACAGAAATCAGCGAACGTTCAAAAGTAATCTGTTCTAAATCCAATTTGGAATATAACAGCAAATCATCAATCATCGTACGAATTAAATCTGTTTTCTGCAGCGCTTCATTTAGATATTTTGTGCGTTTTTCTTCCGTCGCTGCAACACCATCTAAAATTCCTTCAATATATCCTCGAATTGCAGTGACCGGCGTTTTTAAGTCATGTGAAATACTGGAAACAAGAAATTGTCGGTTTTCATCAAATTTCCGTTCATAGTATACACTATCTTTCAACCTCACACGCAGACGTTCAATCGCCATATGCAATTCATAAACCTCACCATCACCTTCCTCCGGCAATTCAATATCCAAATCTCCTTCTGTCAACTTTTCAGTTGCTTCCTTTAGGTGAACAATCGGTTCTATGATTTGTACCCGATTATCTTGTTGCACAAAAAAACTAGAGACAAGAAACACAATCAAAAAAATGCAAATGACAAACAAAAGTATTGTCCGATATCCCTCTGCAATATTCACAATAGGATTCACTTTAATAACGCTATACGCTGTCCCATTGGCTACGCGAAATGTTTCGGTGTCCATCCCAAACGGTTTCCCATTAATCGTAATCCTGTCATGCCCCATTTCCAAATGCATACGGATTTCCTGCACCAAGGTAGCGCTGTAATTTTCGCTCGCATAAATTACCTCGCTTTCTTTAAGTACAATCAAATTTGTTTGAGTGCTGCTATTTCCCACCGGCATATGGTTGATTTTACTGTAAAAGTAACCAAATATCAAGCTGATACATGCTGTGACCAGCACCGTACTCATTAATACTGTAAAACTTTGTGTCAATAGCCGTCTTCTTAGTTTCATAACCGCACTCCTACTTCAAATTTAGCGTTATAAATTTTTTCTGTCGAACAGATAAGAGCCTATTCCAAAAAACATCAGTCCCAGTCCCACCAAAATCATAAACATACGGAAAATTTTATGAAAATTGATGTAGCTTCCTAAGAATAGTGTATACCAATTAAACGCAGTTGTAAACAAAAAACTTTGTAGCTGGCTGAAAAACAACCCCAACACATTACATAGCAAAAAGCACAGAATCGACAGAAAAAACGCACTTCCGGTTCCTCTGAAAATAGTAGAAATAATCATGGTAAAAAGTGCAAACACAAACAACGGGAAAAAAGACGCAACATATGCCACAAAAATTCTGCCGATTCCCGCTAGTGTTCCTTTAATAAACAAAGAAATAATTAAAGATGTTACCATGATAAATAACAGATTTACAATAATAAATGTTGCTGCTGCCAAAGCTTTCGATAAATATACTTTCACCCTTGAAACAGGGCGTGTTAACACCATTTTCATGGTCTGATTACTAAATTCACCGCCCACCATATCAATGCAGACAAAGATAGTGAACAATGGAATCAATGTATAATTCAATACAGACAATACCAGAACGGAAAATTCAGATTCCCCTGTGATGCGGATTCCCATAAAATTATTAGCAACGCCTACAATCAAAGCGGCTATCAGAACAGCAACCACCGATAAAATGCAAGATACTGCCAATTTTTTCCGTTTGGACAATTTATAAATTTCATTGATATAGGCTGCTCTAAGACTTGACACTTAAATCCACCTCGCTCAAATAGTAATTTTCTAAAGAAGCATATTCCTTCAAAATATCCGCTGTAGAACGCACATCCAACAATTTCCCTTCATATAAAATTCCAATTTTGTTGCAAGTTAATTCCACATCGTGAATCAAATGGCTGGAAATGAAAAAGGTGGTACCACGTTCTTTAGCAAGCCGCAAAATCAAATTCCGCATTTCCACCATACCTTCTACATCCAGTCCATTGAGCGGTTCATCTAAGACCAAAATTTCAGGATTTGAAACCATTGCCATGGCAAGCCCCATCCGTTGCTTCATGCCCAGCGAATAGTTTCTGGTTTTCTCTTTTTTATATGGCAACAAACCTGTGCTCTCCAAACACCAGTCGATTTGCTTATCTTCAATATTCTGATAAAACCGTGCACACATTTTCATATTTTCTTCCGCTGTCAGATACGGTACCGGCGCTACACTTTCAATAATACACCCCACTTGCTGCATTGCCTTCTCATAATTTTCAAGAATACTAAATCCCCCAATACGCACATCACCGTGATCCGGCTGCATTAGCCCTGTCATAATTTTCATTGCTGTGGTTTTTCCTGCACCATTTGGTCCCAAAAATCCAAATACATCGCCTTTGTCAACCTCCAGACAAATGTTATCAATGCCTCTATTATTTTTATAGTGTTTACTTAAGTGTTCAATCACAATTGCCTTATCCAATTTTCCACACCTCTTTCCCCTTCTCATGAAAACAGCAAGAAGCAAAGGCAGGGACTATGCCCGCCTCTGCCTCGCTGTTTGTGCGTTTTCAGGTTTAATCGAATACTCTGATGAATGTGTTGGAACGGAAATCAAAATCGAAACTAATACTATATCCAGTGCCTTCTTCCGCAAATTCTACGCCCAAATTCACCCGTATATCACCCTGTTCCGGCATCATGGTACCATGTGCTTGATTACCGTTTTCATCCGTGTAATCCAGTACATATTCATACTGTTCATCACTGTAGTGACCATTGATGGAATAGTTGCGTACAACCTCCGGCGCATAGCCTTCTTTGTATTGTTCTACATAAGTTGCTGTGAAGTTTTTGCCATCAATCATGGAGATTTCAAAAACACGCTCGCCGATTTTTACAAATTGCTCATCTTGCGTATCAATGATATCAATTTTGTATTTGCCGACATAACGTTGTCCGAGTTCTCCTCTTTTGTCAGTTCTTGCTGTAGCCGCAACATATTCAACGTCTTTTCCATCCAAATTGGGTTCTGTGATTACCGTCTGATGGATATCACGCAGTGTCAGTGCACACTCTCCGGAAACTGTATGTTCCACGCCATTTTTATCTTTTCCTACCAGCGTTCCCATAATGACAGCATTTTCCAAAATACCACTTTCATTTTCAACAGCTTTTCCGGAAACTTCTTTCACATAAATATCAGTTTCCAATGCCGGAAGTCCCATTTCATGGTTATACCGGTCATCAAATATGGAATATTTTAGCATAAAGGACAGCGCCGCATTGGCAACCGTTGGAATCTGTGCATCAGATATATTGCCGATATACATTTTTTTGCCATCTTTTTCTTCCACCTGTACCAAGTCCTTTAGGTTTCCGACAAATGCATCCAGCAATTTTTCTGCGTCTGCCGCGATTTCTTCTTCAAAGATATCCTCCGGCATGAAGTTTCTGCTATTCTCTGGTATTCTTTCATAGACCACATATTTGTTTTCATCCGTCCGGTAAATGGATTTATCATCGGCATTATACGTATAGGATTCCTCTGTTCCTTCTTTTGCAGATGTCACTGAACCAATACTTTCCATTTTTTTACTCGCGGCGTCAACTTTTATCGTCCCTGAACCATTTACAATTTCTGCGCCATCTACTCGCACCGTTATCGATGCGTCCAATGTGAAATTGTCCATATCCTTTGTTAGTGTTTTTGACGTCTGTTTCACTGCATCCTTTAAACTGTAGTATCCGGAACCAATCACCACGTCTGCCAGCGCCGACGTTGTAAAGATTGCGGCTCCT
>CATIYX010000225.1 GCA_949739095.1 uncultured Clostridia bacterium
AGATTTAACTTGTCCATTTGTAAAAAAAATTCACAATATTGCAGAAAAGTATTGCCAAAAGGGGTATAAAATTGTTATAATAGGAGATAGGCTTCATCCTGAGGTGCGTGGAATCTGTGGCTGGTGCGATGGAAACAGCGTAGTTATCGGAGATGAAACAGAAGCGGAAACCTATGACAGAAGAATTTGTGTGGTTGCGCAGACGACCATTAAACAGGCAGTGTTTGACGGTGCGGTGCAGCGACTGGAGGAACTGAACAGCGATGTGGTGGTGTGCAACACCATTTGCAGTGCCACTGCCCAGCGGCAGCAGGCAGCGGCGGAGTTGGCAAAACAAGTGGATGAGATGATTGTCATAGGCGGTAAAAAAAGTTCTAATACGCGCAAGTTGTATGAAGTGTGTAGCGCATATTGTAGCAATACACGCATGATTGAGAGCGTAGAAGAACTTGGGGCAGGCTGCGGGTGCAGCGGCAAGGTTGGTATTACGGCAGGCGCTTCAACGCCGGGCCATATAATAAAGGAGGTTATTCACACTATGGAGGAAAACATCAAAAACGTTGCAGAGCAGGGAAATGAATTCGCTCAGCTTTTTGAAGAATCCTTAAAAACTTTAAATACAGGAGAGACGGTACGCGGTACGGTAATGGAAATTCGCCCCACTGAAGTATTGGTTGACCTCGGTTTTAAATCCGATGGTATTATCCCGCTGTCCGAACTGTCGGATGACCCGACAGCGGAGCCGGCTGATCTTGTAAAAGTTGGCGAAGACATTGAAGTATTTGTTGTCCGTGTCAATGACATGGAGGGACAAGTTTTGCTCTCCAAAAAGAAAGTAGAACAGAAAAAGAACTGGGAAAAAATCGTAGTTGCACAGGAAAACAATGAAATCTTAACCGGGCGCGTTGTGGAAGTAATGGAAAAAGGCGTATCTATCTTTGCAGAAGGTATGCGTATTTTCATTCCGGCATCTCAGGCGAGCGAACGCTACATGGCTGATTTGTCAGAATTGAAAGGACAGGAATTCCCGTTCCGCATTATTGACATCAACGAACGTCGTCACCGTGTAGTAGGTTCTATTAAGAGTGTTCTGAAAGAAGAATCCCAGAAGAAACAGGATGCATTTTGGGCTGACGCGGCAGTTGGCAAGGAATATCACGGCACTGTGAAATCCATCACAGATTTTGGTGCATTTGTGGATATCGGCGGTGTAGACGGTCTGCTGCATGTATCTGAAATGTCTTGGAAGAAAATTCATCATCCGTCTGAAGTGGTGAAAGTTGGCGATGAAATTGATGTATTCATCAAAGCATTGGATGAAGAAAACCGTAAAATTTCACTGGGGCACAGAAAAGACGAAGACAATCCGTGGGTGAATTTTGAATCCAAACATAAAGTTGGCGACATTGTGAACGGAACGGTCGTACGTCTGGTGCCGTTTGGCGCATTTGTTGATATTGATGGTGTGGACGGATTGATTCATATTTCTGAACTGTCCTGGAAACGCATCAATCATCCGTCTGAAATCCTGAGCGAAGGACAAGTGATTGAATGTAACATCAAAGATGTTGATGTGGAAAAACAGAAACTGTCTCTGGGCTATAAACGCGTAGAGGATAATCCGTGGGAAATCTTCAAGAGCAAATATAGTGAAGGCGATGTTGTGACTTGTAAAGTCGTTAGAATGGTATCCTTTGGTGCATTTGCAGAAATTCTGGAAGGCGTGGACGGATTGATTCACATTTCACAGATTGCAAACCGCCGTATTGCAAGCGTTGCAGAAGCGCTCAGCATTGGACAGGAAGTGGAAGCAAAGATTATTGAAATCAAAGAAGATACCGGAAAAGTATCTTTGAGCATCCGCGCACTGCTGGAGGATGAAGAAACTGCTGCGGCAACAATGCCGGAAGAAGCTGCTGAAGAAACTGTAGAAGAAGCGGCTGTAGAGGAATCAGCGGCAGATGGCGAAGAAGCATAATCAATTGAAATACAAACAAAAAGCTGCGTACAAAAGCATGTACGCAGCTTTCTTTGTTTTTTAATATAGTGGGACTGAATACCCTATGTTGATGACAGGAGGATGGTTATGAATTTATTTGAACATCAACCGTAAAACGCAATACCGGAAGAACTGGTAGAGGTGATAGAACAGCGGGAGCATGTACGGATTGAAAGGATTATTTCGAACGGACATTGTTCACCAAACGACTTTTGGTATGACCAAGAGGAAGATGAATGGGTTTTGGTGGTATAGGGAGAAGCAATGTTGGAATTGGAAGGCGGAGAACAACGACGGCTGGGTAACGGTGACTATCTTATGCTTCCGGCGCACCATAAACACCGTGTTGTATGGACGAGTACACAGCCTTCCTGTATTTGGTTATGCATTTTTTTTAGATAAAAAGAGGATTTTTACCCATGTATGTCGTATATGATAAGACAGGAGGCTGTTTTGTGCAGATAGAGCCTTAACTTGGAACGGAAATGCGTGGAAGAGAGTGGAAGAACGATGACAATTCGACAGCG
This sequence comes from uncultured Clostridia bacterium, assembly GCA_949739095.1. Classification (GTDB taxonomy): domain Bacteria; phylum Bacillota; class Clostridia; order RUG12999; family RUG12999; genus JAAWTG01. Next base: position 2,527 of record CATIYX010000225.1, read on the forward strand.
GACACAGGAAATAGAACGGTTGACGCTCTGCAGTGAGGCAATGCTTTCGGAGAACACGCGGGGGCGTCAGCGGCAGGAAGCGGAATGTGAGATCCGCACGCCATTTCAGCGAGACCGAGACCGTATTATTCATTCCAAGGCGTTCCGCCGACTGAAACATAAAACACAGGTGTTTATCACGCCGGAAGGAGACCATTACCGGACGCGTTTGACCCATACGCTGGAGGTGTCGCAGATTGCCCGCAGCATTGCGCGCGGTTTGCGGCTGAATGAGGATTTGACAGAGGCTATCGCTTTGGGACATGATTTAGGGCATACACCGTTTGGACACGCGGGAGAGCGTGCGCTGAGCCGTGTACATGAAGGTGGGTTTGAGCATAACAGACAGAGCATTCGCGTGGTAGAAACGGAAAACGGAAAAGGACTGAATTTGTGTTATGAAGTCAAGGATGGGATATTAAACCATCGCTCCAAAGACCTGCCCATGACAATGGAGGGACAGGTAGTGCGTTTTTCCGATAAATTTGCCTACATCAACCATGATATAGATGACGCATTGCGCGCCGGCATTATTACAGAGAGAGATATTCCTGCACACTGCCGCAAAGTTTTGGGACAGTCGTGTAGCGACCGGATTGATACGCTAGTGAAAGATGTAATCCATACAGGTTTTGTGAATGGAAAAGTTTCTATGACACCGGCGGTAGCGGATGCGGTCTATACACTTCGCAGCTACATGCGTAATACTGTCTATATTGGTTCCATTGCCAAGACAGAAGAAGGTAAAGCGGAACATATTGTGGAAACGCTATATACCTATTTTTGTGCGCACCGCGAAAAATTGCCGGAGGATGAGCAAAAGCAAATTGAACGCTTTGGTATCAGCCGTGTGGTATGCGATTATATCGCGGGCATGTCGGACAGCTATGCGGTGCATAAATTTGAAGAGATATTTGTTCCCAAAGCGTGGACAGTATTTTAATAAAATTTTTTGTATACAATTTCCAATTGGAATAGTACTTTCATGGGAATGCGCCGTGATTTTAAACAAGAAAATAAATTCTGAGAAAAATAAAAAGGGTTTTTGCATTGTTTGTCGAATATAAGTAAAATGTGCCAAGTTGGACAAGCTTTTTTATGAAGAAAGCGGTCCGTTAGAGGAGAGAAGATAATCGTGGCATCGTATTATCCCGAAGAATTAATCAATGAAATTATCATGGCAAATGATTTGGTGGATGTGGTTGCCGGTTATGTGCAGCTTAAAAAAGCGGGCAGAAGCTATAAAGGGTTGTGTCCGTTTCATAATGAAAAAACGCCATCATTTACCGTGTCGCAGGAAAAACAGTTATTTCATTGTTTTGGCTGCGGCGAAGGTGGCAGCGTGATTCAGTTCATTGAAAAAATTGAGAATCTGGATTTTGTGGAAACCATTCAGTTTTTGGCGCAGCGGGCGGGCATTCAGTTACCGGAGGGTAACGAAAAAGCGGATGACAGCGCTTTCTATGCCAAAAAGAAAAAAATGCTGGAAATGTACCGCCATACAGCAAGGTTTTACGTAGATGTATTGTATGGGGAATCGGGGAAACCAGGGCGAGACTATTTGGTGCAACGTGGGCTGGACGTTAAAACCGCCAAGCATTTTGGTTTGGGCTATGCGCCTGATAAATTTGATGAATGCGTGCGTTTTTTAAAGGAAAAGGGATATGAGGAAACGTTGATAGAGGAAGCAGGGCTGGCGCGCTTGGGAAAAAATGGAAAGTATTATGATTTTTTTCGCGGAAGATTAATGGTGCCCATTATTGATATCCGTGGCAATGTGATCGCGTTTGGCGGACGAATTTTGGATGATGGACAACCCAAATATCTTAATTCGCCGGATACGCCGATATTCAATAAAAATAAAACCCTGTTTGCGTTTAACTTTGCAAAACGGTATTGTAGCGAACAAATCATTGTGGCAGAGGGGTATATGGACGTTATTGCTTTGCACCGTGCAGGATTTCAAAACGCGGTGGCAACATTGGGAACGGCAATTACCAGCAACCATGTGGGTATGCTGGCGCGGTACACCAAAGAAGTAGTGCTTTGCTATGACAGCGACGACGCAGGACGAAAAGCGACGGAACGGGCGTTGGAATTGTTGCAGCGGGTAAATATCCGCACCAAGGTGCTGCACGTGACGGACGCCAAGGACCCGGATGAATTCATCAAAAAGAAGGGCGCGCAGGGATTTGCAAGATTGCTGGGAAAATCGGAAAACAGCATGATGTACCAGGTAGGGGAACTGAAAAAGCAATATGATTTAGGGAATCTGGAAGAAAAAATTGAATTTTTGAATGAGCTGGCTCGGCTCTTTGCCAAAGTAAGCAATCCGATTGAACGGGAGATATTGGTGCGTGAAGCGGCGGCAGAGTCCGGCGTGAGTGAGGACGCGATATTTGCGCAGATTCGAGAAAATCAGTATAATATTGAAAAAAATAGAAATAATGAGATTGAAAGAGCCAAAAACAGACAGCTTGTCCAAAATAGAGTGCAACACAAGGATATACAAACAGAATTATATGAAGGAATGCTGGCAAATTTGATTTGTACGGACAAGCAGGTATATCTTACTGTGCGTGAGCGGGCGGATATAAACTTTTTTAAAAGTCCTGCGGCACAGAATTTTATACAAAAAGTCTATCAGCAGTGGGATAGTGGACAAGTTCCGGATATGCCTTTGATTTTGGGACAGATGGAGGCGGAGCAGGCGCGGGAGATATCAGTGGCAGCGTCCAGAGAACTTCCTTATGCCGATAATATCAAAGCGGCGGAGGATATCCTCCAAACGATTGAGGAAAGACGTAAAAATACGCAGGCAGCACAGGTAGGCAGCGCAGAGGAACTGGATAAACTGCTCAAATCGTTAAAGAAATAATTATTCACATAGAAAAGATATCTTGATATACATACCCGGGCGGGAATTTTAGGAGGATCTATATGGAGAAAAACCTGTTACAGCAAAAAGTAGCGGAACTGGTCGAAATGGGCAAAAAAAAGGGCGTATTATCCTATAAGGATATTGCTGTAGGCCTATGTGAGTTGGACCTGACGCCTGCCCAGATTGAAGCAGTCTATGAAAATCTGGAATCGGCAGGAATTGAAGTGGTAAAGGACTTGGACAAGGAGCTTGAAGAGATTCAGTCCAGCGGTGAGGAAAAAATTGATTTGACACTGCCGGAGGGTATCAGCATTGATGACCCAGTTCGTATGTATCTCAAAGAAATTGGAAAGGTCCCCCTGCTGACAGCGGAGGAAGAAAACGCGCTTGCCCGGCGTATGAGTGAAGGAGATATGGATGCCAAACGAAAACTGGCGGAAGCGAATCTGCGTCTGGTGGTCAGCATTGCCAAACGTTATGTGGGACGTGGTATGATGTTTCTGGACTTGATTCAGGAAGGAAACTTGGGACTGATTAAAGCAGTGGAAAAGTTTGACTATGACAAAGGCTTTAAGTTTTCTACCTATGCAACATGGTGGATTCGTCAGGCAATCACAAGAGCGATTGCCGACCAGGCGAGAACGATTCGTATTCCTGTGCACATGGTAGAAACCATCAATAAATTAATTCGGGAAAGCCGCCGCTTATTACAGGAATTGGGGCGGGAACCTAAACCGGACGAATTGGCAAAGGAACTGAATATGTCTTATGACAAGGTGCGTGAAATCATGAAAATCGCACAAGAGCCAGTATCGCTGGAAACGCTAATCGGCGAAGAAGAGGATAGCCATCTGGGTGACTTTATTCCAGATGATGAAGCACCGGCGCCGGCGGAGGCGGCATCTTATATGCTGCTAAAAGAGCAACTCAAAGACGTGCTGGAAACTTTAACAGCGAGGGAAGCGAGAGTGCTGCGTCTGCGGTTTGGTCTGGAGGACGGGCGGGCAAGAACGCTAGAAGAAGTTGGTAAAGAGTTCAATGTCACTCGTGAGCGTATCCGTCAAATTGAAGCAAAAGCACTCAGAAAATTGCGGCATCCCAGCCGCAGCAAAAAACTGAAAGATTATTTATAATAAAAAATGGTCCCCGTCTTCTTTGCTGAAACAAAAGAGGCGGGGTCTACTGTTGAAATCGTAGAGAAATAAGGCTGCCATTTTACACTGACAGAACTGTTACAGCAAGAAAAGGCAGTGAGAGGAGCAACAAATATGGGAATCACGCTGACAGAGCGGCTGCGTACCATTGCAAATATGGTGGATGAGGGTTGCCGGCTGGCGGATATTGGCACAGACCATGGGTTTATTCCCATTTATTTATTGACGCTGGGAAAAATCCGATATGCCGTAGCGTCTGATGTGCATATTGGACCACTGGACAAGGCGCGTGAAAATACGTTGAAATATGGTGTAGGAGAAAATATGCGTCTATGCAGGGCGGACGGCATGGAGGGATTGAGGCAGAACGAAGTGGATACAGTGGTGATTGCAGGCATGGGCGGCGAGCTGATTTGCCGGATTTTAGAACGCGTACCAAAGAGTGTGGAAACGCTGGTTTTGCAGCCCATGACAGACCTTGAGGATGTGCGGAAGAAAGTACATAAAATCGGATTTACACTGTTGCAGGAAAGAATTGCGCGCGAAGACAATAAATTTTATATTGTGATGAAAGCAACGCGCGGCGCATGTCCCTATTGGAGCGAACAGGACTATTTGATTTCACCTTTGTTGCTGAAGGAAGCGCAGTTTGGTGCATATATGGACCTGAAGATTTCGCAGGTGTCACACGCATTGGAACAACTGGAGGGGTCTGGGCGGACGGATGTTATCAAACATTTTGAAACAATAAAAACATGTTATGAGGAGAGACGGGAACAATGGAGACAGTGCAGGATGTAATGAGTTGTTTGGAAAAATTAGCGCCGTGCCGCTTGGCGCAGGAATGGGATAATGTAGGCCTCATGGTGGGAGACAAAAGCGCGAAGGTTACGAAAATTTTAACAACGCTGGATGTGGATGAATGGGTGGTCGCGGAAGCGGTTAAATGCGGTGCGGATATGATTGTTTCACACCATCCGTTGATTTTCTCACCAATGAAAACAGTGACAAACGACACTTATGTAGGACGCTGTATTTTGTCAGCGGCGCGTTATGGAATTGCCATTTTTTCCGCACATACCAATTTGGACGCGGCGGAGGGCGGCACCAATGATTATTTGGTAAAGCTATATGAATTGCAGCGGGTGCGTCCACTCAGTCTTGCGGGAGAAGAAAATTTGGGGCGCGTTGGTGAAATACAGCCACAGAGGTTGGGAGATTTGGCAAAATCTGTTGCAAAGAAATTGGGACTGGATAGTGTAGAGTTGATTGGTAATGTGGATCGGATTGTCCGAAAAGTGGCAATTTGCAGCGGAGGAGGAGGCTCGTTTATTTCGCCGGAATTACGGGAGCTTTGTGATGTATATATTACTGGTGACGTTAAGTATTCGGGAGCGCGTGACGCTTATAATATGGGGCTAAATGTGATTGTTGCGCCGCACTATGAAACAGAAAAATATGCAATGCAGATTTTAGCGGATTGGTGCCGGAGCAATTTACCGGCGGTAGAGGTTGTTTGTTCGCAGTCCAACCGCAATGTCGTAGGACGGGTATAACCTGTCCTTTTTTATATACTTTTCTGAGTGAAAATGCAAGTTTTACAAAAAAAATTATGAAAAGGTCTTTCTTTTTTGTGAATTTTATAGTATGATGTTATATGATAGAATGGATGTACTTTAGATTGACAAAAGGAAGGATTGGTAGGAATGGTGTGGAGTTATATCCTGCTGGGTGTGTTTGTTGTTATTTTGCTCAGCATTGGCATCGTAGGCATGAAAAAATCACAGTCACTGGATGGATTTTTGTTTGGGGGGAAAAATGTTGGACCGTGGATTTCAGCCTTTTCTTATGGAACGGCGTATTTTTCAGCGGTTATGTTTATCGGCTATGCCGGAAAATCGGGTTGGATTTATGGATTGTCTGCTGTTTGGATTGGTATTGGTAACGCTGTGGTAGGATGTCTTATGGCGTGGCTGCTGTTTGCTAAAAAGACGCGTATGGCAACACAAAAACTGGATGCCAAAACTATGCCGGATTACTTTGCAAAACGTTATGACAGCGAAAAAATGAAGATTGTTTCCGCTGTCATTATTTTCATATTTTTAATTCCATATGCTGCGTCGGTATATATGGGACTGAGCTTTTTATTTGAAACAGTACTACATATCCCTTATGTATACTGTATGGTGTTCATGGCAGTCATGACGGCGGTAAATCTGGGGATGGGCGGCTATTTTACCAGTTCGATTACGGATTTTGTGCAGGGAATCATTATGATTGCCGGCGTGATTTTGATGATATTCTTTGTAGTGAATAGCGATCCTGTAGGCGGTTTGAGTACAGGAGCACAGCGGCTTGCGGAAATCGATAGTCAACTGGTTAGTTTTGCGGGCGGCAAAGGATGGTATGGACTGTTTTGTCTGATGTTTTTGTCTAGCGTCGGTGCATTGGCGTTGCCGCAAATGGTGCATAAATTTTACGCGATACGGGATGTAAAAGCCATCCGCAGTGCAACGGTCATTTCCACAGTGTTCAGTGTAGTGATTGGTGCAGGTGCATATTTTTCGGGCGCGTTTGGACGGTTGTTCTTTGAAGAGGTGCCAAACGGTAACTATGACAACATCATGCCGTTGCTGCTACAATCGGCATTGCCGCAATTTGTGATGGCATTAATTTTGCTGCTGGTACTCTCGGCGTCCATGTCAACACTATCATCGGTGGTACTGTCCTCAAGTTCCACAGTGACAATTGACTTGATTCAGGGGCAATTGAAAAAGAACATGCGCCAAAAAAATGTTGTGATTACCATGCGTGTTTTATGTGTATTATTTGTGGTGCTATCTTTTGTGATTGCCTATTTTCCGACCCCCATTTTGACGCTGATGTCTTTTTCGTGGGGCGCGATTGCGGGTGCATTTTTGGGACCATATACCTGTGGAATTTTATATAAAGGAACGACCAAAGCGGGTGCATGGAGTGGTATGTTGGGTGGCGTTGGTACCGTGATGGTGCTCATGATTGGCAGCAGGTTTAATGCGGCACGTGCACCGGAATTCGGCATGTATGCCATGGTAGCTTCCGTAGTTTTGACACTGGTGGTCAGTTTATTTACAAAGAAATTTGATGACGCTCACATTAGAAACGTCATGCCATATCAAGTACAGGAGGCAAAAGAGAAATGATTTGGAATGAAGAAATTGAAACGATGGACCGGGCGGGTATGCAGAAAATCCAGCTTGAACGGTTAAAAGAAACGGTACGCCGGGTGGAAAACCATCCGTTTCATAAAGAACGGCTGCAAAAAGCGGGCGTTTGTGCGGATAACATAAAGTCGCTGGAGGATTTGCAGAAGCTTCCGTTTACCATGAAGGACGATTTGCGTGACAACTATCCTTTTGGACTATTTGCAGTGCCACAGCGCGATGTTGTGCGTGTTCACGCATCTTCTGGCACAACAGGGAAACCAACAGTAGTGGGATATACAAGAGGTGACTTGGAAAACTGGTCAGAATGTATTGCGCGCATTGCAACTATGGGTGGTGCGACTGCCGAAGATACGGCGCAGATTGCCTTTGGCTACGGACTGTTCACAGGTGCGTTCGGTTTGCACTATGGACTGGAAAAAATTGGTGCAACTGTGGTGCCAATGTCATCAGGAAACACCAGGAAACAGATTATGCTCATGCAGGATTTTGAATCCACTGTATTGGTAGGTACGCCGTCCTATGCCCTATATATTGCAGAAGTGATGGACGAATTAGGGATTGACCGAAGCACCATCAAATTGAAATATGGATTGTTTGGCGGGGAAGGTTCCACGGAAGAAATGCGCGCGGAAATTGAACGGCGTTTTGGTATCATTGCAACAGAAAACTATGGGCTCAGTGAGGTTATGGGGCCCGGCGTGGCGGGAGAATGTACGCATAAATGCGGTATGCATATTAATGAGGACCATTTCATTGCGGAAATCATCAATCCGGAAACAGGAGAGGTACTGCCGGAAGGAGAAACGGGCGAGTTGGTGCTGACGACGATTTCCAAAGAGGCATTACCGATTTTCCGCTACAGAACGCGAGATATTACCAGTCTCCGGCGGGAGCGGTGTGCTTGTGGGAGAGAAACTATGCGCATGAGCAAAATTCAGGGGCGCAGCGATGACATGTTGATTATTAAAGGTGTAAATGTGTTTCCGTCGCAAGTGGAAAGTGTTATTCTCGGTATGGAGCACATTGGTCCGCATTACCAGTTGATTGTAACAAAAAAAGGATTCACTGACGCGTTAGAAATCAAAGTGGAATTAACGGATGGTTCTTTATTGGAATCCTATGGAGAACTGGAAAAGACAAATAAACGCATCAAAGAACGGCTACACAGCGTTTTGGGGATTGACGCCAAAATTTCGCTGGTGGAACCTAAGAGTCTGGAACGGTTCACCGGTAAGGCAAAACGCGTGATAGACCTACGCTAAAACCGGCAGCGGGATGTGAGAAATATCCAGCTAGCGAATGTTAGAAAATATCATATATGGTGCAGGGCACCATATGTTGGAAATAGAGAGACCTGCCGCCTGAAATAGCGGCGGTGGAAAGGAATGAACGGGAAACAATGAAAAAATTGATGTTAGGAAACGCCGCAATTGCCCGCGGCGCATATGAGGCTGGCGTGACGGTGGTATCTTCTTATCCTGGCACGCCCAGCACAGAAATTACGGAATTTGCGTCCAAATATGAGGAAATATACTGCGAATGGGCGACAAATGAAAAAGTGGCGGTGGAAGTAGCAACCGGTGCGGCAATTACCGGTGCACGTGCGCTGTCTGCTATGAAACATGTTGGCATGAATGTAGCGGCAGACCCCATGTTTACGGCATCTTATACCGGTGTGAATGGCGGCTTGGTGATTGTGGTCGCGGACGACCCTGGTATGCATAGTTCCCAGAATGAACAGGATAGCCGCAATTATGCAAAAGCATCCAAATTGCCCATGCTGGAACCGGCGGATAGTGAGGAATGTAAAGCATTTGTGAAAACAGCTTATGAACTCAGTGAACGCTTCGACACGCCGGTAATTGTGCGCCTGACGACCCGCGTGGCGCATTCTCAGAGTTTGGTAGAGGAAGAAGTGCGCACAGAAGTGGGTGTGCGGGACTATAGTAAAAATATTGCGAAAAACGTCATGATGCCCGCTATGGCAAAAAGCCGTCATGTGTTTGTGGAACAGCGCATAAAAGACATGGTAGCTTATGCGGAAACAAGTGAATTGAACCAAATAGAATATAACAGCAAAAAAGTCGGTATCATCACTTCCGGTATTGCCTATCAATATGCTAAAGAAGCAGCGCCGGACGCATCGTTTTTGAAACTCGGCATGGTGTATCCACTGCCGGAACAAAAAATCAGGGAGTTTGCGCAAAATGTGGAGCAGGTTTATGTCATTGAAGAACTGGACCCGTTTTTGGAGGATTTCTGCCGTTCCATTGGCGTGGAGGTAATTGGAAAAGAAAAATTTACACTGTTGGGCGAATATACGCCGGAGTTGATTCGCGCAGGAATAGAAAACCGTGTGCAGCAGCAGTTTGAGGCGGCAAAAGTGCCTGTCC
>CATIYX010000226.1 GCA_949739095.1 uncultured Clostridia bacterium
CCGGGGCGGGAACCGATAACTTGACAGGTCGTGCTCTACGCGAGCACGTGAGTTGAAATTCCGCTGCCTTTGCCGCCGCAGCCGCGCCGCCCTTGTCGTGCTCTACGCGAGCACGTGAGTTGAAATATCTCCTTTGTTTTTTGATATAGAAAAAGCGCATGTCGTGCTCTACGCGAGCACGTGAGTTGAAATATTTAATTCCGCATTGTCGCCAACAAATCCATAGTCGTGCTCTACGCGAGCACACGGTAACATAATTTGAAACTGAATAAAAACGAAGGCTGCGGAATAATCATCCGTCAGCCTTCGTTTTTTTAGTTTGTGATGGCAACCCGCGTTGTGGCACTGCAAGCAGTAGTAGCAGACATATTCGAAGATAGGGGATAGCGGTTTCATCCTAAAATTTTCTGTGCAAAATTTTATAACGAAAAAGTCTTGCAAAACGAAAAGAAAGAGAGTATAATAGGAAAAGTGCGCATTCAGGAAAGGTGCGTGAAACGCCTGATAACGGGCGGTAAAATTTTTATGATTTACAGCATTTGCTGACTGATAAATATTTTACATAGTAAAGGGGTGGGATAGTGTTAACTTACGGATTTTTGATGGATATTGCTATTATTTTATTAGCTACAAAATTGCTGGGGCTGCTGACAAAACGGTTCAGTATGCCGCAGGTTGTGGGAGCGCTTTTAGCGGGTCTGATTTTAGGACCGGGGGTGCTGGGCGTTTTAAAGGAAACCGATTTTCTCAAACAAATTTCGGAACTGGGTGTCATTGTCCTGATGTTCACTGCCGGACTGGAAACCAGTATCAGTGATTTGAAAAAAACAGGAAAAGCATCGTTTATTATTGCGCTGATGGGTGTGCTGGTTCCGCTTGCTGGCGGGTTTGCTATTTCCTTTTTTTTCGGCGTGGGACAGGGACCGCAAGAGGTGCTGCAAAATATCTTTATTGGAATCATTTTGACGGCTACCTCTGTGAGCATTACCGTAGAAACGCTGAAAGAAATGGGGAAATTGTCAACCAAGGCGGGAAATGCAATTTTAGGCGCTGCCATTATTGACGATATTTTGGGGATCATTGCTCTTACAGTGATTATGTCAATGGCAGACAGTGGAGTAAACATCGTTGTTGTACTGCTAAAAATTCTTGGATTTTTCGTGTTTTCGGGCGTGGCAGGATATATTACCTATATCCTGTTCAACAAATGGGTGTCAAAAGCAGACCGCGATTTGAGGCGGTTTGTCATTGTAGCGTTTGTCATTTGTCTGTTGCTTTCTTATGCGGCAGAAAAATTCTTTGGTGTGGCGGACATCACTGGCGCATTTATTGCAGGTCTGATTATTTCCAGCACACAACGGACACATTATATTGCATCGCGGTTTGAAACATTGTCCTATATGTTGCTGTCGCCTATTTTTTTCGCCAGCATTGGCATTACGGTGGTTTTGCCGCAAATGTCTGTTTCCATCATTCTGTTTACTGTTTTGCTGACAATTGTTGCCATTCTCACAAAAATTATAGGCTGTGGTTTTGGGGGAAAAATGACAAAATTTACGAACCGTGAAAGTCTACAAATCGGTGTTGGGATGATTTCACGCGGTGAAGTTGCTTTAATTGTAGCAAATAAAGGGCTGCCGTTGGGATTAATCAATGCAGTTTATTTTGGTCCTATCATTATCATGGTGGTAGTGACAACAATTATAACGCCAATCTTATTAAAACTTGTATTCCGTTCTAAAAATGTAGAGATTGTGGAGGAATCGCCTGTAGAAGATGCTGTTGTAAAGAGCTATGAAGGTTCATTGCTCTATGAACTTTACCAACAGGCGGCAGATAATGACCCGGCGCTGGAACAGAATTTGGCAGAGTTAGCGCGTTGCGGGAAAGAACATCAACAACATAAATTGTGAAAAATGCCCTTCCTGTTTGTAGAAAATAGGAAGGGCGTTTTTTGCAATGTGAACAGAAAATATGGAAGAAATATGTCGTAAGTTGTGAAAAAATGTGAAAACCGACGGGAAATATTGACAAAATAGTAACAGACATGGTAGACTATACCTAATAAAAGAAGAAGGGGGAGAATATTTCATGCAAAAAAGAAGTATTCCGGTATGTATCATTTTGTCCTTTATCACCTGCGGTATCTATGGCATCTATTGGTTCGTATGTCTTACAAACGAAATCAATACACTGGCAAACCGTGAAGGGGATACATCGGGCGGCGTTGCGTTCCTGCTTACACTTATCACCTGTAATATCTACGGTATTTACTGGGCATATAAGATGGGTGAAAAACTGGAACAGGCAAGAACGAACCGTGGTATGCAGCCGGGCAATAGCAGTATTGTATATTTGCTTTTGCAGTTGTTTGGTCTGGGAATTGTTGGTTATGCGCTGATGCAGAGCGATATCAATACATTGATTGATGCGCAATAATATAGCTTGGAAAGCCAGACTTTTTGAAATTATGAAGAAAAGTGCCCTAATCTGTTTGAGCGGATTAGGGTACGCTTTTGTTGTCCATGTAACTGGGATAGCAATTCCATGTCTGTTGCATACCATAACAGGGCTATATTGTCCCGGTTGCGGTATTACACGAATGTGTATGGCGTTGCTACGGCTGGATTTACATGGTGCATGGCAAGCAAACACTATGGTGTTATTGCTGTTGCCATGGCTTGCGGCAGTATTGTGCAGTTGGACGATTCGATATATTAAAACAGGACGGCGAAATCTGACACGTGTACAGAACATTGTGATTTGGAGTTGCTGCGTACTATTGTTGCTATTTGGCATTTTACGCAACATTCCTATGTTTGCCTTTTTAACGCCGTGATGAAAGAATATGTGAAGTAAAAAAACGGATTGCGAGAAGTGGAATGCAGTCCGTTTTTTATGAAAGAAATCCATCTGCCATACAGGGCGGGAGCAACAAAAGTAGCTATAAAATTAGTGGTAAAATAACTTAAAAATTTTTTCATACCATTTCGGTATTATTACAATGGCGAAGCCAATTTTACGGTATTATTACAAATTTATGTTTGTGATATGACATCGAGATAGAAGTTCTTGACAAAATGAATAATTGAGATAAAATATAATAGAATAAAATGTATTATAAATCAGAATGGAGGCACATAATTGTGAAACAGAAAAAAACAATAGCGACAGTATTATGTGCAGCGCTTCTCTCATCGGTCATTGCAACGACGGGATTTGCGGCAGAACCGGAACAGGTTACGGCAACGGGGGCGATGGGAAGTATCAAAGCAACGCTGCGGTTTGACTATCCACAGTTACTGTCGAAAGTGAAGGAAAAAAATATCAACATCACGCTCTACAAAGACGGAACAGCTATGGGAGAAATTCCGCTAAATGGCGAAGTAACCGGCGAATTAGGGGGTAAAACACGTGTCACACAAAAAAATGTGGATGGTGTTGCAATCACAACGGAAGAAGAAATCGGATATTTAGATGTAGATATTAATGAACTTCCGTTGGGAGAATATAGTTTTGCATTTGAAGGCGATGGGTATACTCCATATAAAACGCCAACGATTGCATTAGAAAATTATTCGCAGCAAATTATACTCGGGACAGGAGACAAAACGTTTTCTGTTGGTGATGTGAATGGAGATAAAAAAGTAAATAATACAGACCGCGATTTGGTTTCAAGTGCGCTGGGCAAAACAGATGAACAAAGTTTGTCCCTCTATGATTTGAATGGTGACAATAAAATTGACATCATCGATTTGGCATATGTCAATCATCAGCTTGCAGCAGAAGGTGGCGTTCAGATATTTGATACCAATTTAATTGCGCAAAAGGTAGTGCAGACGGATAAAATCACGCAACAGGTGAACGTCACAGGTACAATCGGAGACATATTTTCAGAAAATAACGAAAAAGCGGTAACGCTGAAAGCCAAGGATGAGGCTTCGGCACTGTCCATTCCGATTGAATTTAATAATGCGACTGAAATGGAACAAATTGAGGTGGTTTCTCCGGAGGGGAACGGTGCATTAACCGCAGGAGTGGCGCAGATTACATATGAGGATGAAAATGGAAATGAGGTAACGGAGGAAATTCCATTTGATTCATCGATACCGGAAGAGGTAGAACTGTTAAGTTTACAAGAAGGAACTTCAAGTGTTGTTATCTCTTTAGGAAAACGGGTAGCAGTGAAAAAGATTATCATTCATGTAAATAAAGTAGTGGGAGTAGAAGGCGAGCCAACCTATGCGGTTGTACAGGAAGTGAAATTCCTGAAGGATATCGTTCCGGAAAATCCTGCACTTCAGAATTTAAGTGTCAAAAACGTGAAAGCGACTCCAAAAAGTGAAAGTGTGCAGTTAAAATGGAATGAATTTCCGAATATTACAGGATATACTGTATATTATGGAACGCAGAGCGGCGTATATGACAAGCAGCTCACAGTTGATACAAATTCAGCGCTTATCAATGGACTGAAAAATTTGACAACTTATTATTTCACCGTTACGCCAATTAGTCCTGGCTGGGAGGGGGCACGCTCGGATGTTGTTAGTGCAATGCCCATACCGGATAAGGCGCCGTTAAAACCGGATATGGTAGTGGTAAAACCGATGGACGGAGCGCTTAGCGTATCTTGGAAGAAAACAGAGAATGCTACCTATTATAAGGTGTTCTATAAAGAAGCAACTGCAGATAAATTTGTTCAGTGGGGCGACAAGATTGAAACCACTAATGTTTCAATTGGAGGGCTTACCAATGGAACAGAATATCTGCTCTATGTTGTGGCAGGAAACGACATTGGCGAAGGACCAAAATCAGATTTGGCAACAGGTACGCCGGAAAAAATTGAAGTAGAAGCACCCAAAATTCCAACGCTTCACCAGATTGACAAAGACAATATTGAAAAAATTGAAATGGCACATAAGGACTATTATGACCATAACGAATATCCTAACGGTTTTGATGTGTGGAATGTAGCGGACGGTGATTATGGCACACATTGGACGGCACGTAGATTCTGGGAAAGCAGCCAGTTTACCTTTACGTTTAAAGAAGCGAAGGAAATGAATTATATGGTGTATGTGCCAAGACTGGATGGAAACTACCGTAAGAGTCTGGAGAGATATTCCATCACAGTTTGGGATGAAGAGGGCAATCAAAAGACCGTTTCAAAACCGATTGCAATTAATTCTACTGTAACAGGATATATGATTCTGCCATTTGAAAAAACGAAAGTGAAAAAGCTGGCAGTTTCACTTGCTCAGTGGGCAGGTTCTCCGACAGGGGTAAGTCTTGCAGAAGCAGTGTTCTATGAATCCGACAATTTAGCGACAGAAGTGCGCGGATTGTTTAAAGACGATACCTATACAGAACTTTCCGAAGCAGCAAAAGCAGACACAGCAGCAACTACTGCAAAAATTGAAGCGTTGCGCGCTGAGGCAAACGATGCAGATGGTTATTATGTGGATAAAGATGTTTTGCTTGATGAACTCGATCTTGCAGAAGCGTTGCTTGGCGGCGACACTAGTGCACTTGGACGTGTGAAAGTGGGCATTGAATCCAGAAGTACTGGAAATGATGGCAAAAAATATGGACAGTCCGGCAGCGACTTGCAGCCACTTGGCGTTGTTGCATATTCAACAGCTTATGCAGAAAAGAATAAATTTGCACAGCCAAAAGTAACCATATATGCACATATTCCAGAGGGAGAAAATGTGTATGTTGTTCCAACACAGTATTATGCGGAAGCGAATGCTTGGCAAGGTGGCGGCATTGCACTCCAGAATGGTAGAAATATCATTGAAATTCCGCAAATGGGTTCGCAGACAACAGAACGCGGTGGTTCACTCTATTTAAGATATTCCGGTGCGCATCCAGAAGATATTTCTTTGCAAATCAGACAGGGAGCGACACCAATTCCGACACTGGAACTTGCAGATTGGTATAAAATAGATGAGCAGACAAGACGGGCACGTATTAACACTTATGTTGAGGAATTGGAAAAACACGTAGCTGGTTTGAATAAGCAAAATATTTCTTTGAGAATCGGCAACTCCACTGAAATTTCCATGCCGAATGTATTGCTGTCTGTAGCAGCAGACAGAGTGCTGGCAGGCATTAAACCGACAGGTGCAGATAATGCAAAGGCGGCGGAAACCCTGTATAACAATGTTCTTGCATGGGAAGATATGATGCACATAGTGAATACCACACAGGGAATTGATAACACGCTGGCAAACAGTGATATGGAGAGTCGGCAGAATATCCGATATATGCGTATGTTTGGAAAAGCGTTTATGTATGCTGCGGGCAGCCATGTCGGGATTGGATATGGTTCAGTAAGTGGTATGGTGTGTGGAAAACCGATTTCTATGCTTGCGCCGGATGCGACAGCAAACAACATTTTCGGTTGGGGAATTGCCCACGAAATTGGACATAATATGGATAAACTTGGAAAGGCTGAGATTACCAATAATATCTATTCCTTGATGGCGCAGACCTATGATGGAAAACAGAATACCTTAGCTTCACGTTTGGAAAAGAGTAATAAATACAAAGGTATCTATGATAAAGTATCTGTAGGACGTCCGGGAATGTCAAACGATGTGTTTGTGCAACTTGGCATGTACTGGCAGCTTCATCTTGCTTATGACAATGGCGAAAATCCGATGGACTTCTACAACAGATTCTTTAAGGAATGGAAGAAAGGCAGTATCACTGCGCCGACAAGTGATGAACGTTTTGCTTTGGTTGCAAGTAAAACAGCGAATAAGAATCTCACAGAGTTCTTTGAACGTTGGGGAATGAGCCTTAGTGACAGCACAAAGGCGACACTGGCAGCATATCCTGAGGAAACAAGAAGTATTCAATATTTGAATGACGAATCAAGACGCTATCGTTTAAGCGGTGGTGCGGCAGGCGTCGGTACCACTACGGCAACAGCGGTTGTAGATAGTGAAAATGAGAA
>CATIYX010000227.1 GCA_949739095.1 uncultured Clostridia bacterium
CTGTTATTTCATCATTATCTATTGTTTCCGGTTGTGCAGGGAGAACTGTTTCTTCCTGTATTCCACCGACTTCGATATTCTCTGTCGGAGCCGCCAGCGATGCGAACGTCATGCTGGCTAAAACTGCTAGCCCCAAAACAAATGCCGTTAATCTACGCATGTTTCCGTTCTCCCTTCTTATTTCCATTTAAAAATAATCGCTTCTTTTGGATTGTCATAATACAGTTTCAAGAACATCATGGAAGCGTTTTCCGGATCCATTTCATAAGAAAAGATGTCAGCCGTGCTGCCCAGACGCACCTCTTCTTCCTTCATGTCCACCAAATAGATTCTGGAAAAACTGTTAATCATATATGGCTCCAAATCAGAAAGCTTCGCATTATCCTTTTTGCTTAAATCTGTCAGCATGGTAACAACATTCGGGAATTTCTCATATACCATACCATAGCAGGCTTCATAAGCAGCAGCCGCACCCTCCAAGAACGGTTGCGTATCTTCCGTTGGCTGGAACAATATCTTCATGGCATCAATTCTCCCCAGAGAATCACTGTTATAGACAATTACATCGCCGAATTTCAGTTCCGGAATCGTTTTGTCCGGCACGAATGTATAACTCGTTTCTTTACCGCCGTTGACCAGATAGACTTTTGTTACCGTCTCATTATCTTCGGCAGCAGTCTTCGTCACCTTCTGCACAATACCAACGGTGTTCAGCGTGTTGACATTGGTAGAAAGCTCATTGCCGCTACCACCGCCGCTTGATTTGAAGTTGCAGACAACCGAAACCTGTCCGTTAATTCTGTCATATGCCGCGACATCAAAAAATTGGTCGTGTGTGAAATCATTCACTGCCGTATAGCTCTTTTCGTCCGCGTTCTCCTCCATTGGGATATTGAACATGATGGTAGAGGCGCTATAGTTAAAGTTATTAATTGCCGTACGTCCGGAGAATTTATATCCGGATTTATACCGTTTGTTTGCCGCCGGATAGTCAATAGTAAGACCCAGACCTTTTTCCTCCGGATTGTCTATTACGGTATCCACTTCTGTCACCAGACCCGCTTCGTTGGTTTTATAAATAATCACATAATTTTGCTTGCTATATGCCGCCGTAATGGTCGCTTCGGTGCCGCTGTAACTGCCTGCCGGACGTGCATTTTCCAGTTCCGACAACCGCCGGTTCAATGCTGCGCCGTTTTGTCCGCTCACGCCGTCTATGGTGAGTTTTTCCGCCGCGTCCAGCGTGACAATTTCATTCGATTTTGTCAGCACCTTCATCTGGCATTTGGTGGACAGACCATCACCCATCCCCCATTTAATGAGGTATCCATAGTTGCCGCTGACGCCGGATTTGCCGCCAGCGTCAATTGCCGCGACCTTGCCGTCTGCATCCAGATAGAAACTGCCACTGTCGCCCAGCGATACCTGATATTTTGCTTCGGCAGTCTGTGCCAAAAACGTTTTCAGGCTTTCCGCCAGTTCCACTTCCTGTTCATCTACCGTGATGGTATCGTCACCGATGGCTTTGACGGTTCCGTTAATACGGCTGCTTGTCACTTCAATTTCCACCGTGGTTTTTTCCTTGTCCTCCTTAACCGCCAGCACATCCCACGCTTTGATTTCATCAAAAGCAATTTCTCTTCCTGCTTTTAAAATACGAAGCTCCGCGCTATCGTCAATTTTCAGCGTTGCACGTTTATAATAATCTGAAACTGTCAGCTCGTTAGCGTTAGCAGATTCCACAACAATGGTGAGGATGTTATCGATTTTCACCAAATCATATCTACCGCTGCCATCTGTATCTACCAGCGTTACACTGCCCATTGTTGGCTGCATATCACTGTCCAGCAGCATATGCGCTTTGCCACAGTATACGCCGTTATAGATAACGTTTGCATTTTCTTCAATTGCCGCACTTTGGCTGCGCGCTGCGCCGCTGTCGCTATAAGTATAATAATACAGTGTTTTCGTAGTAGTGTCGGCTTTAATATCTTCTGCTTTTACAGTAATGGCCCTGTCATCCGGCATGTTGTCCCGCAGCAGAAGGATAGCCGGGTAATCTTCACTCGGATCTGCAATATCTACATAATAAATCACCTGATGTCCGAGCAGATTTTCCACTGTCGCACGGTTTATAGATACGGTATAGATGACAGAATTAATTTCAATTTGGTTGCTTTGCAAATTACTGGGACCATTATAGGTGGTATATGGCGTTGCAGTGACTACGCCTTTATATTTTCCCACTTTCAGGTATTCGCTCATAACCGTTTGTCCGTTTTGGCTTTCAAAACGCACTTCGCTGCCAAAACCTGTTTGTTTCAGCACATCTACTTCCAGCGCATTTTCTATCATTTTATAAAGCACATCACGGCGCGCTGCCATAGCATAGTTCGGGCTGCCCGTGGCACGCATGATACCAAGCTGGTTTGCCATTGCCATGTAGCTGGACTGTGATCTATCGGAAAGTTTCCGGTGATAACCTGTTACGTTTACCAAAATTTTTGCCGCTTCCTGATAGGAAATCTTATTGTCCGGATAAAACAGAGTATTTCCGTTGCCGTCTATCAATCCGAGCTGCCGTGCCTGTTCTATCACACCCGCATAGGGATGTGCATCCGGCACATCTATGAATCCACTTTTTCCTGTGCCCTCTGCAGAAACATTCATACCCATTGCACGAACTGCCATAGCTGTAAATTCAGCACGGCTGACCGCATCTCCTGCTTCGCCCGCAGCACTTGCTTCCAGAACGCCCACACGCTGCAATACTGCCATAGTTTGTTCATACGCCTCTGTTCCGATATCTGCCGCCGCAGGTACACAAAACAGGGTGCACAGCAGGGCGCAGACGAGACAGAAAATTGCTACTTTGCTTTTTTTCATCATTTCTCTCCCTTTCTTATCCTAAAATTTGCCCAATCAGGCTATCAATGATATGCTCTTCCGTTGCAGCATTAAACAGCTTTTCACTGTCGCCGACAACAATCAGTCCTTTACTGTGCCAATAAACCTTTTTGCCAAGTGTTTCACTCACCAACCGTACCGGAACGAGAATTCGGTCGCCTTGCATGATGCTTTCTCCTTCCGTCTGAATGCCACCGACCGCAATTGTTTGCCGGAGCGTATCAACGGTTATTTCTGTATTGCCGGAAGTGACAGTTGCCGTCTGAGTACTATTGTCCCATGCAACCTCTGCCCCAAGGCTTTCTGCCAGGAATCGCAGCGGTACATAAACACGGTTATCCTTCTGGCAGGGAACCACACTGCGGTCTGCACTGTCAATCACGGTTTTCTCCCCTTCAACGATAGCATTTGCACTGCCTTCCAATAACACAATGCCAGAAACGGTGCGGGAATCAAACACTTCACCATTTCCCGGATCGGTCGCCCGTTTTTCCAGTTTCACCGTGAAATTCTTGCCGCGTGCATTATAAACATCTGTGCTAATTTGCAGTGTTCCGCCACTCTGTTTCACGCTTACGCCGTTATCGGCGGATACTACCCGATATCCTTCGTCCGGCATAGACAAGTCAATCGCCGCTGTCTGTTTTTGCGTCGGGTCACACACGCTGATTTCCAGTTCTGTATCCGTGCGTTTCATCATAACCGCTGCCATGGTGTTACAAGTTACATCTCCCACGGTTTTGGTTCTTTCTTCCCAGAAATTGATACCTGTGATATGTAAATTCTCGTCTGTAACTGCCTGTGCTTCAGCGGAATTTTCCAAAATCGTGATGCCGGAATTTGTCGCATATTCTTTGGTTTCCTCCGCTGTTTTACCGGGCAGCAGAACATAGGAATAGGTCTCGCCTTTGGGTGCACTACCATGATCCAGCCACATGGTAAAATAATTATTGGTAAAAATTTTGCTTGCCAGTGTTGGGTTACCATCCTGAATATCATTCTCTCTGTTCTCTCTGAGCGCCCCCACATAAGTTGCATTCGGGAAATAATATCCAATGTCTGCCCCTTCTACATTTCCCTCCAAATGAACCCAAGAGACATTCGGGAAAGAAGTCTCTTCCTGATATCCTGTCAGCAGTTCCGCACCGTCAATCAAAATGGTGTTATTGTTGGATTCGTTTAGCTTACGGTTTTCTACAATTGTTTCCACAGCTGCACCGTCACTGATACTGGCGTTAATATCCGCGCCCAGACACACGATTTCATCATCGAACATGAACCATGATTTTTTCGCGGTTAGCGTGTTGTCATATCCCTCGACCTCCATACCGCTGACACTGTACATACCATCCAGCCCCGTGCTGCCGACCCAATCCTTTGTGCTGAGTCCCGCCGTGCCTGTACCACTCACATCTGCACGTTTCTTTTTGCTCACTGTCGTGCCAGGATAACGGTAGGGGTCTATGGTCGCAAAATAATCGGCGCCATAGTGCGTTTGATCGTCATTATAGAGGTACAAGGTGCCTTCGCCCTGATACCAACCCTTGAGATTTTCATCGTTAATGGATTCAAAACGGGCAATACGCGAAGAATTCATTGCCAGTCCTATTGCCCAGCCCGGTCGGAAATTGGTGACACGGTCCATGCTGTTATAAATCACATTATAGTTCGGCTCCGGAATCGGTTCAATATTCGGGTCGTCCAGAATCGCTTTCATTTTCGACCGATTCCCAATATTGGTGGTTGACGCCATATAATCCAATGCCGTATTGTTTTGCACATGATATTTCAAGAATGATTTAAAATGGTTTGCATGTTCTTCCGGTGCAAACTGGCTAATACGCAAAATGCTGTTGAGCACTGATTGCGCGTTACCCTGTCCGTTCGCATTACGGGAAACCGCTCTGCCACGCACCATATCAAACGCAGCTCCTTTATAAATCAGTGGTTCATAAGACTTGTAAACAGCAGTATACAAGTTCTCTACCAACGGATTGTCCACCACATTGAACACCGTTCCGCCAGCAAAGCTTAAGTTCAGGCTGATGGTATTCATCAGTGCATCACCATAGCTATAAGTATAAGCAACAGTACCATGCTGGATAAAGGAACCATCATCATAGAATCCGTCGTCAATCGTTACATATTCCAGCACCTCCAGCGTTGCCGCCAGTGCCTCCCGCAAACGCGTTTCATCTTCTTTCAACGCGCTTTCAATGATAACCGAATAACATACGTCCGTGCGGTTCGCACCCGTACTGACAGACCCGCCGTTTGTATAGCCGTTCATACGCGGGTCGGGGCAGAAGTGCCGTACACCGCGCAAATATCGTTCCACCTGTGCAGAGGTCAAGTGGTCATAGAGCACTGCTACGAGCTGCGCCGATTTCCTCGCATAACCAATTTCCCAGTTCCACCAGTTGCCGATTTCCGCCGTGGTCTCGTTATATTGATTTAAGTAAACAAACTCCATACCGCTGATGATATCGCTGAACAATGAGGCGTTCCCCTTTAGCTCCGAACCATCCATAACATAAGCCCTTGCCATAGTTGTCAGCCGGTCAAAGTTTGTCCCCACATCTTCATTGTCATCCCAAAGCTTTTGACTTGTTGCTGATTTATTCATCGTGGCAGACAATTCCTGTGCTTGTTTCACGTAATTTGCAACACGTTTGTCATACATTTGCTTATTTTCTTCTGATGCGTTTGCATATTCCATATCCAACACATATTCCACAATGTTGGCGCGCACCTTTGCAAACTCCGCTTTCAGATTCCCTTCTGCCGCTGCCGCTGTGCCAAAGCAACCAAACAAAAGCACTGCGACACATAGGATTGCTATTCGTTTTCTCATCGCTGTTTCCGTCCTTTCCTTCTTTTCATTTTTCTTTTCCGACACTGTTTTTATGCAAAAATGTTTTAATCTAAAAAATAGATTTTATTCTTTTATTCTTTTCATCTCTTCTATCTGTCCATTTCCGGAAAACAATAATGTTATTTTAACATAGATTATTCTGTTCTTTCAACAAACAAAAAGGGAAATGACATACAAATGTTAAAATTCTCCCCGTTTCTCCAGAACTTTTTACCGTTTCTGATACCTCTGGTATTGCAGCTGCCGGATTTCCAGCGCCCGCTGGATACCGCGTTCCTGTAATCCTTGCCGAAACAGTTCAAAATTCTCTAACGGCTCCACGCCCATGATATATTTCATAGTCATTTCCTTCCGGTAGCGTTTCACTTCGTCGTCAATCGTACCAATTTCATAGCTTTCACTTGCTGTCGCACATATATGCGGCAACATATGCTGCTGTTCATTGTTCGCTGCCCATATACGAACTGCCTCTTGTTGACAGGGCAGCGTATAGAACATATCCGCATGTTCTTTTTCTTGCACAAACGGACCACTATAGGAGGACCGTGCATAAAGCGCTAATGCCATTCCTGCACTTAGTCCATCAGGATTGTTCAATATTTTATCTGTATAGGTCAGTTTGCCATCCTGTACGGTGAAACTTTCATTTTCAATCCCAAAGTTGTTCAATATTCTTCCAGGTTCGCTGTAGCCATAATCCAAAAATCTGGCGGCAAGCCGCGGCGATTTACATGACGTTGTGATTGCAGCGCTGCTCTGGGAAGTATAGATAGAATCTCTGTCTCCAAACTCCGGTATTTCCCCTTTTACCTTTGTTGGAAATGGCGCTGCCACTAATGCAAAAGCTGGGTCTATCTTTTGCATATCCTTGATATAACTCTCCATTGTGCTTGACAGCCAACCATAAGTTGCGCCGCCGTTTCCGTTATACATAACTGCTTTCATTTCTGTATCTGATGTTGTTGCAATATTTTTATCTATTAACCCTTCTTCATACCACTGCCGCATAACCCGCAAATAGTCCAGATATTCCGGCTGCATGGGACCATACCTGATCTGTCCATCCTCCAGATAATATTCCGGCTGTGTGCCAAAACCTCCCGTAAATACATCTATATTGCTGGCTGCATAAGGAATTTCAGCTCCCTTTTTATCTCGAAATTCACGTAGCACCTGTGTCCATTCCTCCACGGTTTCCGGCACGCTCAGTCCCAATTCGGAAAGCCAGTCACTGCGCAGCATCGGTCCTTTTGATATACATAGGCTCTCATCACCGCGAATAAATGGAAACACATAATAGTGACCTTCATCTGTCTTTACCATTTTATCTACTTCCGGATGCTGCTCCAGATATGTTTTCAAGTTAGGTGCTTCCTGTGCAATCAAATCGTTTAGCGGCTGAATATATCCGCCGGAAATCGCACTTTCCGGTCCGCCCAGTGTGTTATACCAATCATATTGTATGATATCCGGCAGGTTTCCTGATGCTAACAGCAAATTAAGTTCTTCTTTTTCCATCAACTGCGTTGGATGCAAAAATTCAATTTCTACCCCTGTCTCCTCCTGCAGCTTTTTTGCAAACGGCGTAGTTCCTAACGAATCTGTACTTCCCCGCAGATTCCCACTCAAACCAGACCAATATGTCAATTTTATATCGCTTTTCACAGGATAGCCTTTAAAAGAAAATTCCTGTGCTGTGTCTGTTTTTTGTATGCAACCGGTATTTGCCGCTGCCAGAACCACCATGAGCAGACCGGCTGTAATGTATGTAAAAGTTTTTCGTCTTTTCACCGCGTCTCCTCCTTCTATACAATTTTATTATACATGCTGCTGCTATTTAGTGCAAGAATTAATATCTAAAATGCTGTATCAAAACTTGAAATAATTTTCACTTTTTTCTTATTTCATACGGGTTTTCAGACTTTTTCATGCCAAACATTCCCATGGATGTGCATTGGCAGTTTATGTACAAAAAGGCAACGCCGGAATATATTCCGGCGTTGCCTTTTCTTAAAGCACAAGAGTGCTAAACACGATATACTAACATTCCCTACTCCTCCAAGAGCACATAGGTTTGCTCAGTGGCAGATGTGTATCCCTCTTGCATGTTGGAAGTATCATATTTCTTTTTAATCTCACTCATTTATCTATTATGTGATAAGTTTCTATATAGATTGTTCCACTTCCCTGATAATCCGCTCAGCAACTTGGTCAGGCGTTAATTCTGTTGAATCAATACATGGATAGTTAACATGATCATAAAAATGAAATGTATTTTCTATCCCGCGCTGTATACGTTCTGTATCCCGCCCATCTGCTATCGCTCTTTTACGATTTTCTTCCATAGAACATTTCTGAAGAAACAGAACTACTTTAAAATCTATATTTCGCTTTTTGAGTCTCTCCATCACTTCATCAAAAATCTCTTTACACCCGCCATGGAACCCATATGGAAACACAATGGTTTCTATATCATCGCACAACAGATAATTTTTGAACAGGCAATATATATTGTCTGTCACTGCTTTTTTCGTTGCTGGTGTAAACAGAAACGGATTGATTGCCCTGCACCATTCTGCATCGACATATGCACACTTAGCACATTTTTTCAGCAAAGCTTCTGCTGTTGTGCTTTTCCCAACCCCATTTGGTCCCACAATCACCTTTTTCATTATACTCACTCTTCTTTTGTCACCGAAACCGGCATGCTATTACTTTTTGTTGTGCGTTTCCTTGTAAATCCCCGGTGTTACACCAACATATTTTTTGAACAGACGGCTGAAGGTAATACGACCAGAATATCCCACTTCCGCCGCAATCCGGTCCATGTTTGCATCCGGCTGTGTGCTGAGAAGCTCTTTCGCTTTTTCAATGCGCACATAATTGATATAGTCTAAAATAGATTGTCCTGCCTGGGCTTTAAACTGTTTGGACAAATAAGATGGCGCCATGGAAAACTGCTCACCCAGATAGCTTACATTCAAATTCATATCCATATAATGTTCCTGCACAAATTCCATAATGCCCGCTTGGATAGACTTTGTATTATTTTTATTCGCCTCTTTGACATAGGTACAGATGGTTTGCAGTAAATCATCTGTCTCTTCGCGCAACCTGTTCACGCTATTACATTCCAGCAGTGCATAGACCGGTTTCATATCGCTGAAATCCTGCATATTGTTATCACCCGCTGCCAGTTCGTTCACAGCACGCAGGATGGTGCATACAATGTCCACCATAAAACATTTCACAACGCCGACTGTATATTGCGATTCCACAAAATTACTTTGGAACACTTTATCCAAAACATATTTTGCACGTTCATAGTCGCCATCCTGAATGGCTTCAATCAAACTCTGTTCATCTTTTAAAGAATATTGATATAACCGTGAATCGGGGGCATCACCGATGTCCGCATAACAAGGGTATCCGGGCGCATCCATCACCTGTTTATATTCCATCGCCTCCAGCGCTTCAATATAGGAGGTTTGAATTTGGTTTACATTTTGATATCCATTTCCATAGGCGGCCGCCGTATACATATGAAAATGCTGCATAGTTGCCTCGCAAACCGACGCCGCCAACGAACGCGCTGTTTCCTTCCATTCTCGCGGCGCGTCTGGCGCAATTTCTAACAGACAAACTACCATATCTTCAATTTCTGCTACATGACCTGCCGCAATTTGTCCACTCAAATCCTCTACGATATTGGACAGAATATATTGCGATAACCGAAAACGTTCTTTCTCTGAAATGTCAGTATCCTCTATAAAAAGCTCCGAAATATCCTCATTACTGAAAACAATTACAGTAAAGATACCACTTCCCAATACAATTCCAACGTTTTTTAATTTTTGATATACTTCAGTGGCATTTTCAAATTTACCTTTCAGAAGCTCTATCAATGCTTCTGTTTTCATGTTGTTCTTTTGCTGTCTTAATGTACTGGCAATATATGTCTTCTCTTTCAACAAGTCTTTCATGGTATCTTGAATATAATAATATTCATTTTTTGTCCCGCTATATTCTTCGCCGGAGTTTTCTGCAATGGAATGAATCAGTTCTTTAATTGGATTATAGCTATTCTTCATAAAATAGTAAGCAATCATAAGCTGTAATAAAACAACTAAAGCCATTGACCAAATACTAATATTGCGCAATCTGGCTAATTTGTTCCAAAAAATATTCGCACGTACGCAGGAAACCACTTTCCAGCCATGTACCCCAATATCCGCATAGGTCTCCACCATCTTTTTTCCCTCAATATTATGATAGAGTGTCCCCTCCGGTTCTGTCATATCAGTATAACGAATTTGCTGCGGCATACTGCTTTGTCCATATTGGCAAATCAGTTTATCGTCTTCTCCTAAAACATAAATAGTTTCATATTCGGCAATTTGGCTGTCATCTACATCCAGTAGTGTTTTTTCTTTCACCTGCACACCTACTACTGCCGTTTTATGATAGCGGTTTGATATAGGAAGTTGCTGTCCAAACTCTAACAGCGCTTCTTCATCTGTTTTTTCCCGGCGGTGAATTTGATATGCGTTATCGTTTTCTTCTAACAAACTGTTTTTCCACTGCACAAACGTTATTGTTCCGTCCGCTATGTAGCGTTCAAAAAAGCGTGAAGCTGATAACGCCTCCTGCGGCGTTATCACCATATCGCTGTTCCTGAAATAGACAAACACTATATCTGTAAAATTAATACCGTTAACATAGTTTCTCATATTGTCCATAGCTTGCATCATTTGATAGCTTTTTTCACCTTCTATAGGACCTTCTACCTCTAAAAACTTTAGCACTTGTGGGTCAAGCGATATTCCCACCAATGTTTTATCTATTGTATCAAGTTTTGCACGCATTCCTTTTTTTAAACTGTTTAAATTTAACCTGGCGTAATGTGCAACCTCTGTTTCAACTTCTGTATAAATCTGCATATAACTGATAGCGCTGAT
Organism: uncultured Clostridia bacterium; assembly: GCA_949739095.1. GTDB lineage: Bacteria > Bacillota > Clostridia > RUG12999 > RUG12999 > JAAWTG01. The sequence continues at coordinate 10,741 of CATIYX010000227.1, forward strand.
ACTAATTTGAACAACAATCAACAAAACATAAGACAATATCCAAGTGAACAAAATGCTTTTTTTCTGAAAAATTGCTTGAAATGAATACCGCTTTTTGTCCATCCCTCTTCCTCCTGTTCTTATCACAAGATTGAAAGTCTTCCCCCACTGTTTTCTTGCTTTGTAAACTGCCTTACCATATTCCATATTGACTATAGCTTTCAGCAGCACCGCCCGCATGGCGGATATTAACAGTCTATCATAATCTATTCTCTCTGTCAATATCGCAAAACTTTTCCATTTAATATCATAAATTCGCATTTCACACTAACAAGTTTCTCTTGCAATGTTTTTTGCTTCTCTTTTATTTCTGCTCTGTTTATTTCTTTTATAGGTATGAGAAGAGGTGGATAATGTGGCCGCGCTTCACATTATTCACCTCTTCTGTAGTCAATAATATCATCGTACCTATGCATCCGATGTCCCGCATCTTATATACTCCATTTCCATATAGAATGAACAAATTAGCAGTATCCATATCCACTATTATTCTTTCTTATATAATATAACTATAACAACAAAAGAGCGACCGCTAAAGCGGTCGCTCTTTTATAATTCATATGACAACTGTCATATCTTATTTTGTTTTAATGATAACAGCGTCTTTTGCGATATCTTCGATAACACGAACGAATACATAGTCACCAGCAACATCGCCGCCTACTTCTCTATCGTAGTCCAGATCGCCCAGGTCGCTTTCAGCAATTCTCGGGTCTCTGCCTTCAAATTTGTCGAATACTACAACGTTAGCATTTTTAAATGTTACGTCAATATATTCATCGAAATTAGCATCATCTGTGTTAGCTGAATCATCTTTAACCAGTTTCACAGAACTGTTACGCAGGTCTCTTGCATAACCGAAGTAGAATTTAACAGTATCACCATTCGGTGCATCACCTAACAGAGACGGTATAATGCTATCTGTGATATCCATATCAGCCGGTGCAATGATATTGTTGCTACCATCGAACTGGTTTGCTACGGAGAACACTTTTGCAATTGCTCTCAGTTCATCGCCAGCACCACTCTGGTAAACAACAACGTCGCCTTTTGCAAAGCTTGTTCTACCTTCGGTATCGTCACCAACCATTACGGAAACTTCTTCACCATTCATCAGACCTGTCAGTCTTGTTACACTGTCGCCATTTGCATTTGTTGTGCTGGACACACCTGTGATAATCATCATGTTAGAGTTTGCAACCAGTGCGTTCACCAGGTTAACACCAATAACTACTTTTGCCTGACTATCATCATCGCAGTTTACTGCATATGCACTGATTGTCTGGCTATCTACCAGTGCGTCTTTCTTCATAACAGTGATATCATTTTCATCCAGAGATGCAGTTGCCAATTCTTCAGCAGCAACATCAATGCTGAACAGTTTCGTATTATCAGTCATATATACGCCTGCAGCAGCATCTGTGTTTACATTATAAGTTCCATTAATCTGGAATGCAGTATATGCATATCCGTCATCACGCAGTGTTTTAGAACGTTTCGGCTCCAGGTTCAGTTTGTAAACTTTACCATCAGAGTTCAGGTCAAATGCTACCGGTGCATTCAAAACATAGTTGCCATTATCATCAGCAACAATTGCTTTTGCCGGCAGATTGCCGTCTTCAGTATCTGCAGTGATATCCAATACAGAATATTCTGTAGGATTCAGAGAATCGGATGTAACGGAAGAGTCAGCTTCGTTGATTGTAACTCTGCTTGCAAAGTCATAAACTACGAATTCTCCATCCTCTGTCATCATCTGAATCTGTTTGGTTGTGCTGATTCCGCTACCTTGACCAATCTTAGTTGCGAAACCGACTTTCATGTTGTTTACCATAGCAGATTTATCCATGTAGAAGATATTTCCTCTAGCATTGATATAGAAAACAGCTTCTGTATTTGTTCTCAGCTGCTCAAAGCTAATTCCACCGTTGTTAGTTTCAACTTTATAAGTTTTTCCGTCAACAGTGATTTCTTTATCAGAATCGCTGATTTCAGTGATTTTACCAGAAACGTTGCTATCCATAACAACAACTTTACCTGTGATCAGTTTGTTATCTTCAACGATACCTTTTCTGATACTCAGAACAGAACCAGATTTAATGTCATTGAAGGAAGCTTCTGTGCCATCTGCATTTTCGATTGTGAAAGAAGCATTTCTTTCAGTCGGATCCAGATACAGTGCACCAGCATTGTTTTTAGATGTAACTCTGTAGGTGTTTGCATTCACCATGTCAACAACCATGTCGGTGTAGAAATCAATGTATGCTACATCATATTCAGAGTCAGTATCATTGTTCAGCAATGTTACATCAAAGCCCAGATCATTTTCTAAAGCTGCATCAATCAGGTTTTTGAATGTACCCATCTGATCGCCGCCTGCGATAAGACCTCTGCCAAGAATTGCTTCAACACTTGATTCGCCATTTGCGAAGCTAATGTCGTTTACATACAGAGAGAACTCGTTCGGATCCAGAGTCGCTCTTGTGTAAGAACTGCTGCTTTCAGCATTATCATAGAAAGAAACTTCCGGAGTAGCTTTTGTCATGTCAGTATATCTGGAATAGATATCTTCACTTGCAAAGCTTACTTCTTCAATTCTGCTTGTTTTTTCAACAATCGCTTTGATTACTACATCGTCATCATAAGCACCTTCCAGATAAGCGATAACCGGTCTGTTCAGGTAAGACTGAGCATCAGTTGTACCAACAGAAACTTTATCTTCAACCCAAGTCAGGTCAGAATAAGTTACGCTAGCAGCCGGATCAGAAATCATCAGTTTGCCGTCATATGCGATGTAGTGTTTGTTAACACGCAGACGAACTTGGTCAGCCTGCAGTGCAGTGCTGCTACCTGTGCTTCCCGGGATTTCCAGGATAGTAGCTTCAACTTTTGTCAGACCCAGAGAATCCAACAGCATTTTGTCGCCAGGCTGATACTGAACAGAACCTGTTCCATAAGAAACCTGTTCCATCAACGGTACATCCAAAGAGTTGTAAGCCAGTCTTGCAACAGTTCCACGGTTAGCGATTGCACCAGTTGCACCAGAAACACCTTTTGTGATGTTTGTCTGGGAAGCAACTGTTAAATAACCAACCGGATAACCCATGGATTCAGCCTGCGGACCATAGCCCAGAGCTGCAACTACCATTTTAACAGCTTCTTCAAATTTTACGTTTTCTTCGGGCAGGAACAGACCGCCGCCGACACCATTGATGATGCCCTGCTGGGAAGCCATGTTAATATATCCACTTGCC
>CATIYX010000228.1 GCA_949739095.1 uncultured Clostridia bacterium
GTTTGCCGCTTCAGTTTCCCGTTTGATTTTTGCACAAATGCTTTCAATCAAATCATGAATACCGCTTTGAATAGCGCGGATATCAGCAGAACCGGTCAGCGTCAGTAAGTATATATCGTTGACTTTTTGATTATCGCTGCTAACATAGTTTTGGAAATTTTTTGTAATTGTGTTGATAAGATCGTGGATATAGTATTTAAACACAACGGGATTAAAGTTGATAGAGTGCGTGGATTGATGGATGAGGTCGTCAACAAATGCATATGCTTTTTCATTTTCTCCATATTTAATATAGTTGCATAGCTGGCTGATTTTATCAATTCTGAAAAACAGAGGATCCGAGTGTTCCGCGGCGATGTCCTCATAAAACACAATGTCGGATTCACCTGTGAATTGAATATAGTCGATACAGGTCAATGCCTCGGAATAGGCTTTGGACAGTTCAAAAATATCGCCGTGCCATTCGCTGACACCGGCAGAAAAATCTACGCTAAAGTGCTGTTTCATTAAAGCGATAATTTCGCCCAGCACACCGTCCAGCAGCGCGAAATCCTGCTCGGAACGCATGGTAATGAGCGCAATACAATTTCCGTAGCTTTCAAAAAAGTAACTCTCCATACCTTTGTCGTCCAATAGTTCCCGCCCGATGTTATCAATGATGTCCACCAGCAAATTGTAACGCTCAAAATCAGAGATGTTTTCATCCTGAAATAAATCGACATAGTGCTGCATGGGGAACAGAACCACCACATTGGGAGGAGACGACAGTTCTGGAGCAAGATGTTTTTTTACCGTATCTTTTTGAATATCTGAAATGGTACCATTGAGCAGTTTCACCCAGAAAGTATCTTTAAGCTGTCGATTATGTTTTTCCTGAAGGGTTTTTGTTTGTCGGAGCTGTTGTGCCGCATCCAAAATGAGCCCTTCAATTTGCGACATCTCGTTCTGGTCACGATATTGCGTGGGGACCTTTGTCAAAAACTTCCGAATGGGGGAATATTGCCGGTTAACCAGGAAACGTATGGCGACCATGCCCAATATAATGGCGGCAAGCATGAGCAGCGCCACGACATAAAAGCTGTTGGAGGAGGCGTAGTAGTATGTTTTTGGTGTGTAGAAAACAAAATGCCAGCCAGTATCGGAGGAAGAGATATAGTTTGCTATAGTTGCCTGCTCGTTCAGGTCAAATTCAAACATTCCCTGTGGCTGTGTGAACTGTTCCGTCACACCCTGCGATAAAGTGTCGGAAGAAAGCGTTGTGGCAAGCAGCATGTCAGAACGGTCAAAAATTTCGTAATTAATTTTGCTGTCCGCAATCATTTTGCCAAGCTGATAGCTAAAATAAGCATCACGA